>CAZIDA010000086.1:0-9626 GCA_964537865.1 uncultured Acidobacteriota bacterium | reverse complement strand
TCCCATTATTCAAAGCGTTTCCAAAAACGAACTCTTGCTCAACCGGACAGTCATGTATTCGTTCCTACAATTAAGCGAATTTCTCCCACATTCCAAAATTATCAAGTTGACACTGAGGTATCTTTGTTATAGCATACATCGCCATGAATGACGAATTAGCAAAGACGGTTCGACAACTCAGAGCTCGCTTGAACCTCAGTCAAGAGCAACTCGCTCAGAAACTTAACATTTCCTATGCCACGGTCAACCGGTGGGAAAATGCCAAAGCCGAACCTCAAGGAGCTCAGCGCGACGCACTTTTGAGCTTAATGGAAGAAGCTGGCATCTCTGATCTGGTTCTGCGTCCGGAGGTCGGCGAGGGGATCGCCCCCTCGCGCCGCAAGCGAGGCACGGCAAAGAGTGCTGTTCTCTCCACGAAGTCGATGGAGCAAATGTTGTGGGATGCGGCCTGCTCCATCCGCGGCGAAAAGGATGCACCGAAGTTCAAGGACTACATCCTGCCGCTAATTTTCATCAAACGCCTCTCCGATGTGTTCGAGGACGAAGTTCAACGTCTCGTGGAAATGTACGGTGATCGCGAAACTGCGCTGGGCGTGATTGAAGCGGATCGAGGTTCAACCCAACCCATGGTTCGTTTTTATATCCCCCCGGAGGCCCGCTGGCCCGTGGTCAGTGGACGCGAGCCCTTTGATTGGCCACGGTCCCAGAAGCCCAGAACACTGGGGGAGCAACTCACCACCACGATCCGCGCCACTGTAAAGCACAATCAAAGCCTCAGCGGCGTGATCGACATCGTGGACTACAACGAAACTCGGAATGGCGAGCGCGAGATTAGCGATAAGGCATTGTCGGGGGCTATCGAGACGCTCTCCGATCCGCGTTATCGGCTGGGTCTGTACGATGTCGAACCGGATTTTCTCGGGCGCGCGTACGAATACCTGCTTCGAAAATTTGCGGAGGGACAAGGCCAGAGCGCCGGGGAATTCTTCACGCCGCAAGAGGTAGGCTGGCTGATGGCCTACATCGTTCGTCCTCGGCAAGGAGAGGAAGTGTACGACTACGCGTGCGGATCTGCGGGTCTGCTCATCAAGTGCGAACTGGCGCTGCAGCAGCGCGAGCGAAAAGTCCTCCGTCCTCTGAAGCTAAACGGCCAGGAACTCACCGGCTCCAGCTATGCCATTGCCCGCATGAACATGGTAGTTCATGACTTGGAAGGCGAGATCGTCCGGGGAAACTCCATCACCAATCCGAAGTTCCGGGAGTCGGACACCAGCCTCAAGAAGTTCGACATCGTTGTGGCCAATCCTATGTGGAATCAGGACATCGATCCGTCGGTCTACGAGAACGATCCGTTCGGGCGGTTCGAGGAACAGGGCGGCATGACTACCGGCAAGGGAGATTGGGCGTGGTTGCAGCACACGCTCGCCTCGATCAAGCCGAACGGCCGCGCCGCCGTCGTGCTCGACACCGGGACCGTCACGCGCGGCAGCGGCAGCCGCAACGAAGACAAGGAGAAGCGCATCCGCAAATGGTTCGTCGAGCAGGACGTAATCGAAGGGGTCATTTTGCTGCCCGACAACCTGTTTTACAACACCACCGCCCCCGGCATCATCGTCGTCCTCAACCGTCAGAAGCCGAAGACTCGCCAAGGCCGAATCGTGTTGGTTAATGCCAGCGAAGAATTCAAGAAAGGCCAGCCCAAGAACTACATCCCCGATGCCGGCATTCACAAAATTGCTGATGCCTTCATCAAAGGCGAGGACGTGCCCAAGCTCGTCAAAGTCATCACAACCGAGGAGGCCGCCAAGAACGATTACAATCTCGCGCCATCGCGCTATGTCACGACTGCCTCGGCGGAGGAGTACCGCGAGATACCGGAGATCGTCGCGGAGATGCGCGGTTTGGAACAGAAGGCAGCGAAGGTCACGAAGGAATTGAATGGAATTCTGAAGCAATTGAAGCTTTCCACGGAAGACAATTTATGAAGAGCAACGCGCTCGCTGTTATCTACCGTGACACCGACTACAACGCAATGCTCGATCAGGTTGTCCGGTTGATCGAAGAGGCCCGTCGCGCTTCCGGACGTTCAGTTAACGCCATCATGACGGCCACGTACTGGCTGATCGGGCGACACATCGTGGAATTCGAGTTGCAGGGACGACTGCGCGCGGAATATGGCCAGGAATTGCTGTTGCGCATGGCTGCTGATCTAACCACCCGCTATGGGCGAGGGTACTCTCGCCAGAATCTACAGCAAATGCGTCAGTTTTACCGGGCGTATCCACCTGAGCGGATTTGCCAGACACTGTCTGGCAAATCTCTGCCCAGACGAAAAAGCCAGACGTTGTCTGGCAAATCGTGGATTGCGACCGATTGGTTAGGCCAGCTTGCGCCTCGTTTCCCGCTGCCTTGGTCCGCCTACGTTCGTCTCCTTAGCGTGGAAAACGAACACGCCCAGCGCTTTTATGAGGTCGAGGCGTTGCGCGGCGGGTGGAGCGTGCGGCAACTCGACCGCCAGATCGATTCGATGTTCTATGAGCGCACCGCTCTGTCCCGCAACAAGGCCAAGATGCTCACCACGGGCACGGCGACAAAGCCCACGGACGCCATGTCGCCCGAGGAGGGAATCAAAGATCCCTACGTGCTGGAGTTTCTCGGCCTCAAGGACGAATATTCCGAAACCGACATCGAGGAGGCGCTGATCGCGCACCTCGAACACTTCCTGTTGGAACTGGGCGGTGATTTTGCGTTCATCGGCCGGCAACGCCGACTGCGCATCGGCGACGAATGGTATCGAATCGACCTGCTGTTCTTCCACCGGCGGCTGCGCTGTGTGGTAATCATTGACCTCAAACGCGGCAAGTTCACCCATGCCGATGCCGGGCAAATGCATCTGTACCTGAACTACGCCCGCCAACACTGGATGCTGCCGGATGAACGCCCGCCTGTCGGCCTCATCCTTTGCACCCACAAAGACGAGGCCCTTGCCCGCTATGCGTTGGAAGGACTTCCCAACAAGGTATTGGCTGCTGAATATCGCATGGCTCTGCCGGACGAAAAACTTCTCGCTGCCGAACTCGACAAAATCCGCCGCCAACTGGAAACGCGACGGAAACGCGAAGCGTTAAAGAAAGGCTGAGATGCAACTGCTTGACGACATTTTCTACGAGACCAAGCTCCGCGCGTTGCCGGGTGGATGGAACTTTGACACCATTGGTAATTTGTTCGAAATCAAGCAAGGCAAGTCGCTATCGCGTCGTGAGCAAACCGGCAAGCAGCGGAAACCCTTTCTGCGAACCGCAAACGTTCTGTGGGGCAGGCTCGATCTGAAGGATCTGGACGAGATGGACTTTTCGCCCACGGAATGCGAAGCGTTGACGCTTCAATCGGGTGACCTGCTCGTTTGCGAAGGCGGTGACATTGGGCGCACGGCGGTATGGCGTAACGAACTTGCGGAGTGCTACTACCAGAATCATCTGCATCGCCTGCGAGCGCGCAACCGTCGCGTTAATCCCTACTTTATGATGTTCTGGATGCAGGCGGCCATCACACAACTTCGCGTTTACGAGGGATTCGGCAACAAAACCACAATTCCAAATCTGTCGCAATCGCGGCTGAGCCAATTTGTAATTCCCGTTCCCGATTATTCCGAGCAAACGAAGATTGCGGCGGTGTTGTGGAAGGTGCAGCAGGCTGTTGAGACGGAGGCAGCGATTGTCCGCAACGCCCGCGACCTGAAAAAATCACTGCTGCGCCGCCTTTTCACCCACGGCCTCCGCGGCGAGTCCCTCAAAGAAACCGAACTTGGCCCGCTCCCAGAAAGCTGGAAGGTCGTGCAGCTTGCTGAAATTCGAGAGTTTCTCCAATACGGCACTTCGGAGCGATGCGAACTCGCCGCGAAAGGCTTGCCGGTTCTGCGCATACCGAATGTAATTGGCGGAAAGATCGATACGAGCGAACTTAAGTACGCTGATTTGCGGGGAAGCGTTGCAAAGAATTTGAGTCTAACCGACGGCGATTTGGTCTTCGTGCGCACGAACGGGCAGCGCGAATACGTTGGGCGGAGCGCCGTTTACAAAGGCCAACCAGAGGGCGCACTGTTCGCGTCCTACCTCATCCGCGCACGACTAATGAAGGATCGTGTGAATCCCGATTTCCTGCAAGCCTACACGATGACCGATAACGGCAGGTCTTTCCTCAGCGGCAGGTCGCACGGGGCGGCAGACGGCAAATTCAATATCAACACCGAAACCATCAATAGCATGCTTGTGCCACTACCGTCATTGGATGAGCAGCGCGAAATTGCCGGCATCCTGCAATCGGTGGACGCCAAGATCGCGGTGCACGAGGCGAAGCAGCGGGCACTGAAAGACCTGTTCAAGACATTGCTGCACCAGTTGATGACTGCTCAACTCCGCGTGAACCATTTGGATATTGACACAAGCGAGGCAGACGTATGAGTGAGCGAAAACAGGGTGACACAGGCTTCCAGCCTGTGAGCGCCGGAAAGAGCACAGGCAAGATGCCTGTGTCACCCTCTTTCCAGCCGTTCGACAAGGACGCGGAGACGCTGAAGACGCGGCGCAATCTGCCGCACTGGCAGCAAACCGGCTGCACCTACTTCGTGACGTTTCGATTGGCCGACTCGCTGCCGCAAAGCCAGCTCAAGGCGTGGCAGGAGGAGCGTGGAATCTGGCTGAAGTTTCATCCCCAGCCATGGACGGAAGCAACCGAGGATGAATACGAAGAGCGATTCCTGGACCGCATCCAGGGCTGGCTGGATGCCGGCTATGGCTCGTGTGCGTTGAGCCAGAAACGGATCCAGGACTTGGTCGCGCGGGCCATGCAATTCTTCGACGGTCAGCGTTACCGGTTGGGCGATTTCGTGCTGATGCCGAATCATGCTCACATACTCGTGGAGCCTGTCGTGGGGTTTTCGCTTGCTTCGATCCTGCATAGCTGGAAGTCCTTTACCGCCAATGAAGCAAACGAATTGTTGGATCCCACCGGCACGTTCTGGATGGACGAGAACTTCGATCACATTGTCCGCAGCGTGGAGCAACTTCGGCACTTTCAGAACTACATTGCACAGAACCCGGTCAAGGCGGCGTTGAAGCCGGGGACGTTTCTGCTCGTCCAGAGTGGCACAGGCTTCCAGCCTGTGAGCGCCGGAAAGAGCACAGGCAAGATGCCTGTTTCACCCTCAGGAGGCCATCGTGCCCGCTAAGCTCGGCACAGAAGCCACGACCGTCCAGAACCCGCTCATCCGATATGCGGGCGACGTCGGCTGGGAGCATGTGTCGCCAGGAGAGGCCGCAAAGCTGCGGCGGGGCGAGGCCGGGATAATGTTCTATGCGCTGCTGGAAGAGACGCTGCTGAAACTGAATCCCGGAATCGTGACGGCGGAAAACGTCAGTGAGGTCGTGCATCGGATCGAAGCTGTCCGGAATTCTATCGAGGGCAACGCGGAGATTCTGGCGTGGCTGCGCGGGGAGCGGTCGGTGTACGTTTCCAGCGAGAAACGGCAGCGCAACGTGCGCCTTATCGACCACGAAAAGCTGAGCGAGAACATATTTCAAGTTACCGAGGAATAGCAGTACACCAACGGGATGCAGTCGAACCGGGCCGACGTGATGTTCCTGATCAACGGTCTGCCGGTGGCGCTCGTCGAGACCAAGAGCGCACGACGGCGCAACGGCCTGGAGGAAGCACTGACGCAGATTCGCCGATATCACCGCGAGACACCGGAAATGTTGACTGCGCCCCAGGTGTTCGACCTCACCCACCTCATCGATTTCTACTACGGCGCCACGTGGAGTTTGGACCGAAAGAACCTTTTCAACTGGAAAGAGGAGGAGTCGGGTAACTTCGAGCAGAAGGTGAAGCGCTTCTTTGATCGGGCCCGGTTCCTCACCATGCTACGAGAGTGGATTCTGTTCTACGTCAAGGATGATGAGCTTCAGAAGACGGTCTTGCACCAGCATCAGACGCGCGCCGTTGAGAAAGTCCTGAAACGTTGCGCCGACCCGAACAAGCAGACCGGGTTGGTGTGGCACACCCAGGGATCCGGCAAGACGTTCACTATGATCACAGCGGCGCGGTTGCTGTTTGAACAGGGTGGCACAGGCTTCCAGCCTGTGAGCGCCGGAAAGAGCACAGGCAAGATGCCTGTGTCACCTTCCAAGCCAACCGTGCTCCTGATCATTGACCGCAACGAGTTGGAAGGGCAACTGAGCGGCTGGGTGGAACGCTTGCTGGGCGAGTTGGCGAGCAAAGATATCGCCATCGAGCACGCCAATAGCAAGCAGCGGCTCCGAGAATTGTTGGCTTCGGATTTTCGCGGACTGGTCGTCTCAATGATCCACAAGTTCGACGGCATCCCCAAGGACATCAACAAGCGGGACAACGTCTTCGTGCTGATCGACGAGGCACATCGTTCAACGGGCGGCGATCTCGGCAACTATCTCACGGGGGCTCTCCCCAATTCGACGCTCGTCGGATTCACCGGGACCCCGATCGATAAGACTGCCTATGGCCAAGGCACGTTCAAAGTGTTCGGCAAGGAGGATGAAGAGGGATACCTCGACAAGTATTCCATCGCCGAGTCGATGGAGGACGGCACGACCTTGAAACTGAAGTACGCCTTGGCGCCGAATGACATTCGGTTGCCGGAAGAGATGCTGGAGAAGGAATTTCTCGCATTGGCAGAGGCCGAAGGCGTTAGCGACGTGGACGAACTGAACCGCATCTTGGATCGGGCAGTGACGCTGAAAGCGTTCATGAAATCGGAGAGGCGCGTTAAAGCCGTTGCCGAATTTGTGGCCGACCATTTCCACAAAAACGTGCAGCCGCTCGGTTACAAAGCGTTTTTGGTGGGAGTGGACCGCGAAGCGTGCGCCTTGTACAAACAGGCGCTGGACAAACTGCTGGCGCCTGAGTCGGTTGTTCCGATCTACACACCCGCTCAAAACGATAGCGAGCGGTTTCCGTTGGTCGCGAAATACCAGGTGAGTGCCGCGGATGAAATCAAGTACCGGAAAATGTTTATCAAACCGGGACAGAATCCACAGATTCTGATTGTAACCGATAAGCTGCTGACCGGGTATGACGCGCCGATTCTGTACTGCATGTACCTGGACAAACCGATGCGCGACCACGTGCTGTTGCAGGCCATCGCGCGCGTAAATCGGCCCTACGAAGAAGAAGGAAGCATCAAGAAGCCCTGCGGGTTCGTGCTCGATTTCATCGGCATCTTCAGCAAACTCAAGAAGGCGCTCGCTTTTGATTCCAAGGAGGTCAGCGGCATCATCGAGAACATTGACGTGTTGTTCGCCCGCTTCAAGGACCTGATGACGGGTAAGGCGCTCGAATATCTGTCGCTGACCCGCGGTGTGATGGATGACAAGGCGGTGGAGCGCGCGATTGACGCCTTCGCCGACAAGGACAAGCGCGAGGAGTTCTATGCCTTCTTCAAGGAAGTCGAGACGCTGTATGAAATTCTCTCGCCCTCGTCGGAGCTACGCGACTTTATCGAACCATTCGCGGAACTTGCGGCGCTGTACGAAATCGTTCGTAACGCGTTCGAGGTGAGGACGCCGCTGTACGGGGATGTTGCCAAGAAGACAGAGCGATTGGTCCGAGAGAACGCGGCAACCTACGGGTTGAATCGAACAACCTCGGTTGTGGAGATCAACGAGAAGACCTTGAAGGCGATTCAGGAGGGAGAATCCTCTGACACCAGCAAGGTCATCAGTCTTGTCAAAGCGTTGGTGCACGCGGCTCAAGACAAGGGCAGCGAAGAACCGTACTTGATTCCCATCAGCGAGCGTGCCGAGGCGATTTTGGAGGACTTCGACGATCGCCAGAAGTCCACGCGCGATGCCTTGGTGGAGTTGGAGCAACTGGCCAAGGAGAAGATCGAGGCGGAAAAGGAGCGCCGCCGCACCGGCATGGATATCAACACGTTCACGACTTATTGGGAGTTGAAGGGCGAGGATGTTCCGGAGGCCGAGGCGTTGGCCGGAGCGATCAACGAAGTCATTCGGCGTTTCCCCAACTTCCATTTCAACCCTGAGGAGTTACGACAACTGAAAGCTGAAGTCTACCGACAGTTGCTCGCCGTCGTCGATGGAAAGAAGATGGTGTCCCTGGCAGAACGCCTCCTGAAGCTGAACCGGAAGTGAAGACATGCGGAATGCGAAACAACACCGAGTACGATCCCGAGAAAGATTCAAAGCCGAAGTCAATCGTTGGGCCGGCAAAATCAAATCGCAACCGCTGCAAATCCGCATCCAGCATATGACCCGGAAATGGGCCTCATGTTCCACTCGCGGACGAATTGCCTTCAGTTCCGAGTTGCTGACTCAGCCGCGGCGTTTCCGTGAGTTCGTGATCGTCCACGAACTGCTTCACCTCAAAGTTCCCAACCACGGCAAGCTTTTCAAGAGTCTGATGAAGGCTTACCTGCCCGACTGGGAGAGACGCCGCATGCTCTCAGGCAAGGATCTCCGGCCTGCAAGCTGTAGCTAGCAAGACCGGCGCTTAGACTTTTCCGGTGGTTCCGATTCCCGACCCTGCTGGCAAAATCAACTTCCCATGCTTGGCGAGGACGCCCTTGAAGGGATCGTTGGAGATGAGGAGATTGCCGTCGAGATCGGCGTAATCGACGAGCGGGGAAATGTGGGCGGCGGCGGTGCAAGCGAGTGAGCTTTCAATCATGCAGCCCAGCATGATCTTCAAATCCATCGCCCGCGCCATCCATAGATAATCGGAGAATACAGCGACGAATATAGGCCCGCGGTGCGCAAATCGCACCGCGCCTACCCGAGCTAATCCGCCACTGGAATTCTCGCCGCCGTCACGATGTTTTATCTTCCTCAATAAATCATCTTGAGAGCTTCGTCAATGCCGCCGGCCTTCATCAACTTGATGTTGATGCGGCCGTCGCGGATGAAACAGACTGGTCATCAATCTGGTCATGCGATATCCTGGTCGCGCTATGAAGACGAAGAGCAAAGTGATCAGCGCCACCGAATTTAAGGCCAAGTGTTTGAAGATTCTTGAGGAACTGGATTCACAGGGTATCGTCATTTCAAAACGCGGACGGCCCATCGCTCGAGTCACTCCGATCCTGGCTTCGGATCATGAGAAGCAGATCGGTTTGATGAAAGGGAAGATTGCCGTCAAGGGCAATCTCTTCTCGACCGGAGTCAAATGGAATGCTCAATCTTGACACGCACAGCCTCATCGCGTTGCTGACCGGTGATCTGAGCCATTAGCGAAAGACAATAATTGCGCGCGCGAGTTGTCGTTTAGATTTCCACTCGGATCCGGCCGACGAAATAATTGCAGCCACCAGCGTCGTAGAAAACATTCCCCTCCTCACCCGCGACCGGCGGATTCGAAAATCTAAAATGGTGCGGTTCGCCGTTTGACCCGCCCGTCAGACAAATCCCGGATCAGGCTTTCCCTTTCTCCGCACGCCATTCTCAGGTCTCTTCAGTTTGCAAGACGAAAGCAAGAAGTCGCTCACATCCATCGAAATTCACGGCCACTTGACAATACTACTATTGCTTAGTACCCATCTTCATAAATACGATGACGTATTAGCGATTGCGAATCGACTG
>CAZIDA010000085.1:4155-9641 GCA_964537865.1 uncultured Acidobacteriota bacterium | reverse complement strand
AGGAAATCCATCACGCGGCTGCAACTCCAGGAGCTAAAAGATCGAGTCACCGTGACCACCGATTTCAGCGGCTTCCACACTTGCGATTTGATCGTGGAGGCGGTCTTCGAGGATCTCGATCTCAAGCGCAAAGTTATTCGGGAGGCGGAAGAACATTTGCGCGAAGATTGCGTGTTCGGGTCCAACACCTCTTCGCTCTCCATCGCGGAGTTGCCGAAGGGTTCGCGGCGTCCGGACCAATTCATCGGCTTGCATTTCTTTTCGCCGGTGCACAAGATGCCACTGCTGGAAATTATCGTAACGCGAGAGACCTCGCCGCAGGCCATTGCCACCTCCGTGGAATATGGAAAGAAGATCGGCAAGTTTCCCATCGTCGTCAACGACGGCGTGGGATTTTACACTTCCCGGATTCTGGCGCCGTACATGAACGAAGCGGCTTTCGTGCTGGAGGAAGGCGGCGCCATCGAGGCGCTCGATTCAGCCATGATCGATTTCGGATTTCCGGTCGGTCCCATCACGCTGCTCGATGAAGTGGGCATCGACGTGGCCGCCAAAGTCGGAAAGATTTTGTGGCACGCTTTCGGCGACCGGCTTCGCCCGCCCGACGGCATGGAACGCTTGATGGCGGACCAGCGACTGGGCCGCAAGAATCAACGGGGATTTTATCGTTACATGACCGATAAGCGCGGGCAACCAAAAAAGCACGGTGTTGACGCATCGGTTTACGACCTGCTTCCCGGCGGGCGCGAACGAAAATCGTTTTCCGCCGAGGCCACTCAACTGCGTCTCGCGATGGCCATGCTGAACGAGTGCGCCCTGTGTCTGCAGGAAGATATTCTGCGCTCGCCTCGTGATGGCGACATCGGCGCCGTTATGGGGCTGGGATTTCCGCCGTTTCGCGGCGGCCCGTTTCGATACATGGACTCGCTGGGCGCCGCGACCGTGCTGCGACATCTCCAAGATTTGGAGCAACGCTACGGCGCGCGGTTCAAGCCGGCCGAATTGATCGTCGACATGGCGAAAACCAATAAGAAGTTTTACTCGTGAAACCACTGCGCTTGGGTAGCCCCGGCCGCTTTTTTGGGCCGGGGGCTTTTGCGCGAATTCAAAGAAAATCCCCCAGCCCCTGAAACGGCCGGGGCTACCAGAGCGTGCCCATCGGCGACGCCAAGTTTGATCGGGGTAAATCCATGCCACTCAAAAATTTCTTCACGGAAAGCCAGGACCTTCAATTTCATTTCGATCACGGCATCGACTGGAATCAAGTCGCCGCGGCCTGGCACGATCCGAGCGAAGGCGAGCTTCGTGTCGATGATATTCGCGATCAATACCGCGAAGCGCTCAGCCTGGTGGGGGAATTTTGTGCGCGCGACGTGGCCCCTCGCGCCGCGGAAGTGGACCGCGTCGGCGTCCAATGGAAAGACGGCGAAATCGTTTTGCCGGAGGCGCTTCAAAAAAATATTGCGACCGCGCGGGAGATGGGCATTCTGGCGGTCAGTCTGCCCAAGGAACTGGGCGGCTGGAATTTTCCGTACACCGTCAACGCCATGATGGTGGAGATGATTTCGACGGCCTGCCCCAACACGCTCAGCCTTCTCGCTTTCTTTCAAAGCCCGGCCATGTTGCTGCTGCGATTTGCCGGAGAGGAATTGCAGCAAAAATACATTCCTCGTTTGGCCGGCGGCGAAATCTCCGGCTCTGTGGCCATGACGGAACCCGAAGCCGGCAGCGACGTCGGCGCCATTACCACGCGCGCCGTCGACGCGGGCGACGGCTCTTGGCGCATCACCGGACGAAAACAATTCATCACCAACGGCTGCGGCGATATCGCGCTGGTGCTGACGCGCACCGATCCCCATTCGAAAGGCTTGGACGGCTTGTCGATGCACTTGGTTCCTCGATTCCTGGAGCGCGACGGAAAGCGCGTCCGAAATTTCGAAATCGGAAAACCGGAACACAAAATGTCGATCCGCGGATCGCCTACGCTGGAACAGTACTTCGACAATTCCATCGGATATCTGATTGGCGAAAGCGGGAAGGGTTGGCATTACATTCTATCTTTCATGAACGAAGCGCGCGTGGCCGTGGGAATTCAAGCGCTCGGAATTTGCCAAGCGGCCTACGCGAAAGCGTTCGCCTACGCGCACGAGCGGCGGCAGATGGGAAAGCCGATCGCCCATCACGAACTCGTCGCCGATATGTTGCTGGATATGGAGTTGGACATTTGCGGCTTGCGCGCCATGATTTACGACGCCACGCAAACGCAGGACCGCATTGTGGGCTTAGAGCGCGTCCTCGCCGAAGGACAGTTGAGCGAGACGGAACAGACGACCATCCGGAAACTCATCCGCAAGCTGGAGCGCTACGCCCGCGAGCTGACACCGCTCATCAAATTCTGGAGCGCCGAAAAGGCCGTCGAGATTTCACGCAAGGCGCTGCAGATTCACGGCGGGTACGGAATCTTCGAAGCCTACGACGTGGAGCGGCATCTTCGCAACTCCGTGATCACGGCCATCTACGAAGGCACGTCGCAAATCCAAGCGCTCATGGCGTTGAAGGACCAGATGAATTGGGCCATGTCGCGTCCCCAAGAATTTTTGAGCGTTCGCGTTGGGTTGAAAGGCAAGCGCTGGACCAAGGGCGGCGCCCCCAAACAACTGGCCGCGATGCGCGATGAGATTTCCGCGGCGATTCAGTTCTTGATTCTCGACGTGCTGCGCGAAAAGAAGAAAGGTTCACAGGCGGAGGGAAAGTCGTTCAGTTGGTGGAAGCTTCTGCGCCAAGGCAAAGGCGCTTTCTCGCGCGAAGATGTCAAGCATTTCAGGTACGCGTTGCTCAACGCCGAGCGATTGGCCGGCATGTTTTCGCTTTATCATGGTGGGCGCTTGCTGAAGAGTTTGGCCGACAATTCCGGGAACGACAGCCGGCGCGCACTGGCCGAGCGCTATTTGATTCGACGACTTCCGGTGGTTCAGTTCTTGGGGGGGCAGATTCGCAGCGGAGAACGAACAACGCTGGAGTTCATTCGCGCCGATGAAGAACGCCGCTAGCGCCGTGGCAACTTGATTCGGCGACGTATTGCTCCGATGCAAGGAATCATCAAGAAACGACGAAATGAAATTACAGGCGCCTGGAAAAGCCCTTTTGAAAATTGAGGTGTCCCACATTTCACGGCATGGCTTCCGGCAAGTCGAAAATTCTCTCCAGGCGTTATAGGATGAAAATCGAACCCTCGATGTTCGATTTTCATGGTGCCATTAGGCATGGTCAAACGTCCTGCAAGAACGGATTCGTGTTTCTTTCTCGGCCGATGGTCGTAGCTGGACCATGCCCGGGAAGGACGAGCGTCGAGTCGTCGTATTTCTTCAAGATCGTTCCCAACGATTTCAGGATGGTTTCAAAATCGCCGCCCCACAAATCGGTCCGGCCAATCGACGAGAGAAACAAAGTGTCCCCGGTGAAGAGCACTTGACGGGCAGCCGCCTCATCGCCCGAGCCGCTCGGCGCGGCAGCAAGCGCTCGGAGGAGCGAAAGATTTTTGTGCGGGATGGCGGTGTCGAGAGTGAGGCTGCCGGGCGTGTGGCCGGGAGTGTGCAGCACGCCGCAGCGAATGGCGCCGCACTCTAAAGTGTCGCCGGCCTCAAGAAAAGCGTCGGCCTTGCTCGAAGGCGGCGCGGACATCCCGATCATCTGCGCCTGCACGGCGAGATGCTCCAACAAAAACAAATCGGATTTATGGATCAGCACCTCCGCTCCGGTCAGCTCCTGCAACTCCGCGTTGGCGCCGACGTGGTCGATGTGCGTGTGGGTGTTGACGATCTTGCGCAGCTTCAGGCGATGCTTCTCCAGCGCCGCAACAATTCGCTCGACTTCGTCGCCCGGATCAATGACCATCGCCTCGCGCGTCTGCTCGTCTCCCAAGATGACGCAATTGCATTGCAGCATGCCGACGGGAAAAGTTTCGAAAATCATTTCAACACGACCTCAAATTCTTCAATCCACGCTGTGGATTAACGATTGTCTCGCCTCGAACCATTCGACGTCTGAACGGGCAAAACGAAATCATATCACAGAGAAAAATCAAGACCGGCTCGTAAGGCAGGAGGGAGCGGAATCTTGCCCAGGGGAGTTGAAGAAGACGCCATGATTTGAAGTGCGCCGACAGCGACGGCGCTTTCCCTCCGGCTTGCAACTTAATCGAAGTTCAGGCGTCCCGCCACAGAAATCCAAAGCGGGGGCGCTGCCCCCGCACTCCAAACAACCCCACAACCTCACGCGAACGGCAAATTGCGGAAAAGTCAATGCTTGACACTCCTAACCGGCATTGTAGAATTCAATCTCCCTGCTGGCTCCACGGGCTCGGAGGCTGGGGAGCTGTCTAGAAGGTTTTTCCGCAAGACCCATTGTCGATGGGCAAGACCATTCTCTCTTACCGTAGCAACTTTCGAGTTGCATGAGATCCGAAAGAGAGAAGTCTCATTCGCGATCGACCGAACTCACTCCTTCAGTGTGGGTGAGCTTTCGCGACTTTAGAGAGAGACTCCAAATCAGCAAAGAGGAATCAAGTGAGGAGGAACGCGTGAGCACTCAAGTCATCGAAGAGAAGCCGGAAGTCATCAATCCCGCGACCGAGCCGAAGGCGGATCGATTCGCCTACACGCCTCGTCAAATCGTTCAGCCCAAGACGACGTATTCGGGATCGCCCATCGAGCCGCCGAAGAGGGGCCTGCCGCGGCAGACGCAATCGCTTTGTCCGGAATGTTTGAAGCTGATCGACGCGCTGGTCTTTGAGGAAGACGGCAAGGTGATGATGGAGAAGACCTGTCCGGAGCACGGGTACGTCAAGGACATCGCCTACTCGGACGTGCAGATGTATTTGAAGATGGAGCGCTGGCACTTCGGGGACAATCGCGGGGTCTCGAATCCCGCCATTCCCAACGCCACGCGTTGTCCGGAACAATGCGGGATTTGTTCCATGCACACTTCGCACACCGGTTTGGCGAACGTCGATTTGACGAACCGCTGCAATCTGACTTGTCCCGTCTGTTTCGCCAACGCCAACGCCTCCGGCTATCTTTACGAACCGTCCATGGAGCAAGTCCGAAAGATGCTGCAGGCGCTGCGCAACGAGCGCCCGGTGGCCTGCCGCATCGTGCAATTCTCCGGCGGCGAGCCGACGCTGCATCCGCGCTTTCTCGACATCCTCCGCATGGCCACGGAGATGGGATTCTCGCATCTTCAAGCCGCCACCAACGGCATTCGCTTTCTGGATTTGGATTTTGCCTTTGCCGCCAAAGCCGCGGGACTGCACACGCTGTACCTGCAGTTCGACGGCGTGTGCGACGACATTTACAAGCGCACGCGCGGAGAGAGTCTGTGGGAAGAGAAACTTCGCTGCATCGAAAACGTGCGCAAGGCGGGATTGAAGATTGTCTTTGTGCCGACGATCGTGAAAGGGCTGAACGATCATCAAATCGGCGACATCG
>CAZIDA010000085.1:0-4055 GCA_964537865.1 uncultured Acidobacteriota bacterium | reverse complement strand
GTCTTTGTGCCGACGATCGTGAAAGGGCTGAACGATCATCAAATCGGCGACATCGTCCGCTTGGCGATCGACAACGTCGACTGCACCAGCGGCATCAGCTTTCAACCGGTGGCCTTCACGGGACGCATTGCCCGCCACGAGCGTTTGGCCAAGCGCTTCACGATGACCGACGTGGCGCGCTGCGTGGAAGAGCAAACCGGGTTGGCCGATCGGCTCGAAGATTGGTTCCCACTCTCCTGCGTCACGCCCTTCTCGAAATTGCTCGGCGCCATCAAGGGCGAGGAAACCACGCAGCTCAGTTGCCACCCGCATTGCTCCATCGGAACGTATTTCTTCGTGAGCGCCGAAAAGATTGCGGTGCCCATCACGCGATTCATCGATGTCGGCGCCATGCTGCAGGAGATCGATACGATGTCCCGATCCACCGGACGCGCCACGTTCAAATTCTTCTCGAAGATTCGCGTCTGGCAGTCGCTGCAACGCCACTTCAAGCCGGAGCTCGCGCCACCCGGTTTGACCTTCAACAAGTTTCTCCAAACACTGCAAGGCATGACCGACAAGAAATACGGCCGCGGCGAGAAGGACGGCACGTATACCTACAAGACGCTGATGGTGGCCGGAATGCATTTCATGGACGCCTACAACTACGACGTGGAGCGCGTGAAGCGCTGCATCATCCATTACGCCGCGCCCAACGGATTGATCTATCCGTTCTGCGCCTACAACTCCGGGCCCACGTATCGCGAGATGATCGAGAAGAAGTATTCGGTGCCGTTCAAAAGAACGTCGCCGGCTGAAGTTTAGAATCGGGTCCGGGCATCGCCACCCGGGACCTTTGGACATCCGAAGGGGGCTCCCCGAGAAAATCCAACGGTATTGGAACTGATGAAGAAAGGATTTTCCCGTCATGTACACGCCTGATGGAAATCGCGCCAAGACAGCACGACGGCCTCCGGTTGCCAAGCGAACTCAAACGCCCCCATTTGAGGAGCACGCGTTTGAGGATTATCTCAGCCGTCCCACCACGCAAAAAATTCTGCGCTGGCTGACCAGCGGCAACAATGGCCGCACGCGCATGGAGAACATTTTTTATTCCTACCGGAATCCCCAAGCGACGCTGGCCGAGAAGATCAAGTACGCGGCCATCCACAAAGCCCTCGACTTTTTCGTCGCCAAAACCAAGACGCCGTACGAACGCGCCATCGAGAAGGTTTTTCATCATCAGCCCACCGTGCGAACTCTGGTGAACACCGCCAAATCCATCGCCACCTACGGGCTGGTGGCCCCGCAACGATTCGTCTCGCCGCTGCTGGTGGTTTGGAACATCACCAACGCCTGCAATCTTTCGTGCAAGCATTGCTATCAAGACGCCACACACAAACGCGGAGCGGAGGAACTGAATCGCGCGGAGAAGTTGGATTTAGTCGATCAACTTTCCGAGTGCTACGTGCCGATGATTGCGCTGGCCGGAGGCGAGCCGCTCGTCGATCCGGACGTTTGGGCGGTGCTGGAGCGCGCTCAGCAAAAACAGGTTTATGTGAGCCTCGCGACGAACGGCACGCTCTTGTCGCGGCCCAACGTCGATCGACTGAAATCGTTGGGCGTGAAGTACGTCGAGGTCTCTTTGGACTCCTTCGACGCCACGATTCACGACAGCTTTCGGCAAATGACGGGGTCGTGGAAGAAAACGGTCGATGGAATTAAGAATGTCGTGGCCACGCCGGGCATGCGCTGCGGCATCGCCACCTGCTTCACCAAAGACACGGTGCATCAGGCGCAGACGATGCTCGATTTTGCAGCCTCCTTGGGCGTCGACACTTTCGTTCATTTCAATTTCATTCCCGTAGGTCGCGGTGTGGAGATGGCGCATGAAGATCTTTCGCCGACGCAGCGCGAAGAGCTGCTGCGCTTGCTCTATGAGACTTTGGAAAGCGGCAAGATGGGCGTGATGTCGACGGCCCCGCAATTTGGACGCGCTTGCCTGATATTCGGCGATCCCGAAGGCATGATGGCGATGGGACATGGCGGATCGGGCAAAGGACGGCAGGCCCGCGTCGTCTCGAAGTATATCGGCGGCTGCGGCGCGCATCGTTGTTATTGCTCGGTGCAGCCGAATGGAAAGGTGAACCCTTGCGTCTACATGCCGTCGCGAACGATCGGCGATTTGCGCAAGAATCGATTCATCGAAATCTGGAACCAGCCTCTCGAAGCCATCCTCAGCGATCGCGACGACCGCGGCGATCATTGCGGCGTGTGCGATTATCGTTGGTATTGCGGCGGCTGCCGCGCCCGCGCTGAAAGTTACACCGGCGATCTTCAGGCCGGCGATCCCGGATGCATCTTCAATGATCACATGTGGCGCGAAATTCAAGAGCGCCGCGAACATGAGCTGCAAGTGCTCAACGCGCACACTGCCAACAAAGTGGGCGTGGGCGGCCATACTCAGAAGCCTCCGAAGCCAGCCGGTGGAGATGGGCACGATAAGAACGCCGCGACGCTGGCGCCTCCTCTTCTTTAGAAAATTCTGAATGTCCTTTCGCGGATGTTAGTGACGCAAGGACATAGCCCCGATTTATCGGGGCGAAATAATCGTAGCCTGAGGCGTGAGCCTCAGGAGAGGCGATTTGGTTTGAAGGCCCAGTCCGCCTTGGCGGACGGCAGAGATCGTCATCATCTGTGGGTGGACATAGCCCCGATTTATCGGGGCGAAATAATCGTAGCCTGAGGCGTGAGCCTCAGGAGAGGCGATTTGGTTTGAAGGCCCAGTCCGCTCTGCGAGCCCGATGGGATGGCTCATAGTTCTGTGAGTCGAGCAATTGCTGGCCGAGGCGCCAGGAATTCTCAAATCGAACACCACGAAGCGGATTCACGAAAACTGAAGCGATGGCTATTAGAATAGCCCCAAGGATATTCCGGGATCACGGTCAGTCGGTCGTAGGTGGAGCGAGGAGCAAGCCTATATTCAGAACCGGAAGCTCTATGTCGTCCGCCAAGGCGGACTTGGCCGTCAAAACGAATCACATTCCCTGAGGCTTACGCCTCAGGCTACGATTATCTCGGCCCTCCGTCACCATTCGGCTTGAGCGTCGGCAAATCCTCGAGGTTCGGCTTTCGGATCGCGGACTCATCGAGCAGTTTCTGGACAAGCTTAAGAAGTAGGCAGTGCCGTCCAACAACCGCATCCAGTTGACGGCCGGACACGGTACGCGGATGGGGAAAGGGAGCTTCCGCAGTTGATGCGGATCACGTTCGCGAGCTCGGCGCCCCACGGAGTTTCTGACAGAACTACCCACGCAACCTTCAGCGGATGGATTTCTTTTCGCAGGAGGATTTAGATCGACGCCATATGTTTCTACCCTTTTGAATTCCCATAGGCAAGTGATCGCAATTCCGATAAAATCCTCCTTCCAAAATTTCAACGGTGATACCTCAATGTCGGCGTTGCGCGCGATGTCGTGGATTCAGGTGGACGATTTCCAACATCCTTCCGGTTGGATCGAAGGAGTCGATCCCATCGAAACAGCGCGGACCTACTGCGCTCGCCTGGAGGAAGGCAACATTCTCCTCTTTCGAGGCCTTCCGTTCGAGCTTCCCGAAGAGGACCGGAGTTTTCTTATTTCGCGCCGTCAAGACGATTCCCGCCTCCACAAAAACATCTCGTTTCGCCCGCAACAAAACATCCTTCGCGGCTTTGCCTCGAAATCGAAAGCCGACGTGGAGCGGATGCGCGGCGTCATGAGTCGCTACTCCGCCGCGGTCGTCCGCTTCGTCACGCAGTTTCTCTCTCCTTACGCCGGACACTTCTCGCTCGACTTTGCCAGCTTTCGTCCTCTGGAAGAAGAGTCTCGCGGCCTCCCGCTTCACAAGCGCAACGACTTGCTTCACGTCGACGCCTTTCCGACGCGCCCGACGCGGGGCGCACGCATCCTGCGCGTGTTCACCAATCTGCATCCGTCACAGCCGCGGGTTTGGAATACCGGCGAGCGATTCCCAGCGCTCGCTGAGCAATACGCCTCCGACGCCGGATTGAATCGATTTGCCGCGTCTGGCACTTC
>CAZIDA010000084.1:0-9658 GCA_964537865.1 uncultured Acidobacteriota bacterium | reverse complement strand
CGAGTTTCATCGTGTATCTCCGAAAATAGGAAAATAGGGACAGACGCGCGTTTCTGGGGAGAAGTCTGTCTCGTCTATCTGGTCTATCTCGTCTTTCTCGTCTGTCTCGTCTGTCTCGTCTGTCTCGTCAAAAGTAAAAGAGGCGCGCCAAGCGTCCAGCCGCTCACGGCATGAGAATCTCCGTGGGCTCACGGAGTGCAGCGGATCAGCTTTCCCCACATTCCGCTTTGATGAGTTTTTCGCAGAAAGCATAAACTTCAGTGGCCAGGAAAAGGGCCTGCTTGGCGCGTTCGGGTTCGGGTTCGCCCACATCACCGGGATACCGAAATTCCGCAGCGAAGGGAGTCAGAAGGCGTGCGTGTTCAGAATTCATAGAGGCAGATCCCTTCCCTCAACACCGTGCTCACCAGCGAGCAAACGACGGCTCGTTCCGCTTCCCATTCGGCCCGAGTCAGGACGACGATGTCTTTAGGAAAGGGGATATCGCCAACCAGTCTGCGAGCTTCGATCGCCCGGACATAGCGTGACTCCAAAGATCTTCGAAGCACAACGAGAAAGTCCAAGTCGCTATCCGGTCCCGCGTCCCCCCGCGCGTACGAACCGAAGAGGTAGATACGGTCCGGTGACAATGCCTCCTTCAAACGCTGGGCTATGGCACTTGCCTCTGCAGGTAGGATAGGAGCGGCAGCGGAATTCATGGGCGTCAGTATACTCGAAAAAGGACGAAAAAAAGCAAGTCTCGAGAAAAGCGGGGACAGAGGCGAGTCTCTGTGTGCCCTCACATCTTGAAGGCACGGACGAATGTGGCGCTCCAAACAAGATTTCTCAACCGGAGAGGTCCTTCATCAATTCGGCCACCGTCCCTCGTTGAAAGTCGCCCTGCCGATAGGCAGTTCGCGTTTCTGCGACTTCGCGCACAATCTCCCGGCGGCGGAGTTGGATCAAACGGCGGTAAATGATGTCCAGCACCACGGCCTGGTCGTCCGGCGGCAATGCTTCCACCGCTTCGATGACTTTCTGGAACTGCACACCGGCTTTCTGACTCATGACCTTATTATAGTCCGTCTTGCCTATCTCGTCTATCTAGGTGTCTCGTCGAGCTCATCATTAAGAGGGGCAGACGCGGGTTTCTGGGGAGAAGTCGTCTGTCTCGTCTATCTGGTCTATCTCGTCTGTTTCGTCAAATGCAAAAACAGATTATCGTCTGGAAATCTCCTTCGAAGAACCGGAGCGGAGGTATTTAATGAAGGATGAGATCATTCGTCCCGCTTTATCGACTTTTTCATACGCGTCGTCGAATTGATTCCGCGTAATGTACTTCTCATCCAAAGCAACATAAAGATGGCTCTGCACTTCACACGAGGACCCCATGGCAATGTACAAGAATTGAGTGAACTCCTTGTCAGCCCTGCGACCGAAACCTTCTGCTATATTGGCCATGATTGAAACCGCCGCCCGCTGCATTTGATTGCGTAGTCCGAAATCAGATGCCAATCCTCCCGCCCTTGTCATCCGATAGACCGTTTGGGTCAACTCCCTGGCCGCCATCCAACATTTCAAATCCTCATATCGTCTTATGGTCATTGCAATGCTCGATCCGGGGGTGGGTTCGTCGAATTCGTCTATCTGGTCTTTCTCGTCTGTCTCGTCTTTCTCGTCATTAAAGTTGACAAAAACACGGGATTGCAATATCATTCAAAGCATGAATAGAATCTATTCAATATCAGAATCAGAATATCTACCCCGCTGGATTACGCCTCGGCTCCAAGCCGCCGTGCGCGAACACCGCATCGTCGTCCTTACCGGCGCCCGCCAAGTCGGCAAAAGCACATTACTGCGCCGATCAGATCCATTTACCCAGTGGAAGTACTTGACGCTAGACGACTATGATGTCTTGCGCCAAGCCGAGGCGGACCCGCACGCTTTATGGACGGGCACCCAACACGTTGTCCTCGATGAGGTCCAAAAGGTTCCTGCCCTGCTCTCCGCTGTGAAACAAGCGGTTGATTCAAGCCGCGAAGCCCTCCATTTTGTGCTCTCAGGGTCGGCTAACCTGCTTCTGATGCGCCGCGTCAGCGAAAGCCTGGCTGGGAGGGCCGTCTATTTCGTGCTCGCTCCAATGACTCTGGGTGAACTCCAACGCCGTCCTCCCTCGACTTTGCTTCCGGATCTGCTGGCGGGCCGTTGGCCGTCGGATGGCGCCGCTGCTCCTCAAGTCGATGAACTCATGGATCTGTTGCTGCGCGGTTCGATGCCTGCGCTGCTTCACCTTTCGGGGCCCACCGCCTGGGTGGAGTGGTGGGAAGGTTATGTCACCACCTACCTGGAACGCGATTTGCGCCAGATCTCGCAAATTGATTCTTTGTTGGATTTCCGCCGCATCATGGAACTCTTAGCCCTGCGCACCGGACAACTGCTGAACCAATCGGAAGTGGCCCGCGACGGCAAAATCTCACAGCCCACGGTCCACCGCTATATCAACCTGCTGGAGGCGACCTATCTCCTCGAGCGATTGCCTGCCTTCAGGGGGAGCCGCAGCACGCGCCTGCTCAAGTCTCCCAAGGTGTATTGGGCCGATCCTGCCCTGGCGATTTTCCTGGCCGGCTATTATGACGTTGCCACGCTCCAGGCCGCTCGGGAATTGGGCGCCTTCTTTGAATCCTGGGTGGTTCATCACCTTCGCGTCCTGGCCGAACTCTTGACTCCACGGGGACGCCTCTTTTACTGGCGAACTACCTCCGGACAAGAGGTCGACTTGGTCGTTGAGCAAGGTCAACGTCTCCTGGCCATTGAAATGAAATGGAGCCAGACCGTCCGCTTCGCCGATGCCGCGGGGCTGCGCCTGTTCTTGCAACAACATCCTCAGGCCGTCGGCGGCGTTTTGCTGTATCGCGGAACCAAGGTCCACCGCTTGGATAAGCGTATCGTGGCGCTTCCTGTGAGCTTGATTGTCGAATAGAATAAGGACAGACACAGGTTTCTGGGGAGAAGTCGTCTGTCTCGTCTATCTGGTCTTTCTCGTCTGTCTCGTCATCAAACAGGTGCGAGGTTCGAGGTGTATTGATGAGCGTTTCAGTAGATATACCTTGCTGACGCGCGAATGCGGTCAGTTTCTTCGCCAAATCCGGCTCTACCGCCGTTAGAAAAATCCGCCGTTTAATATCCACCTCAACGTGGGCTTCCTTCGTCACGTCCAAGTAGTCCGCCAAATCATGGCCATCCCAGAACTCGCCGGCTTCCGCGACGCTCTTAAAGCGCTTTGGAATCAGATCCCGCTTCACTTTATTTCTTGCCATAGACTTTCTCTTCCACTTCATCAGTCGTGACGTTGTGTTTCCACGAGATCTTGTCAACGACGTCTCGAAACCAAATGATCCCACTCACCTTCCTCATTATTCTACCTCATTGCCTGTAAAAGGAGAAAAACATGCCGGCGAATGCTGGGGTCGCGACATTGGAAAAGAATGCTGAGGTCTCCGTTTTCCATTTTTCCAGTTCATCACTTCCAGCCATAGCGCGGGGAAGAAGTCTATCTCGTCTATCTCGTCGTGAAACAGGTGCGAGGCCGAAGGTCCGCCGGGTTTTTGGCGGATGCGAGGTGTGAGGTGTGAGAAAGATCAGGTGTCAGGTTCCAGGTTTCAGGGGCCAGGAGAAGAGAGTCTTTCTCTGGCCGCCCGGCGCCGTCAATCGCTTTTCCACCTCCATCGTCGAACCTCATTGAACCATTTTGTCGTATGAGGCGTGCGTTCCAATCCAAAACCAGAGCCGCCCTCCTTCAACCTCAACCGCCAAAGCCCGATATTTCATTCCGATCCTCACCGACCAATATTTCCCCACTTTCTTCAGATGCAGCGATGGATGGTCGGGATTGGCTTTGAGAAAGTGGAAGCACTTGTCAGCCAACTCTTGAACCGAGGATGGCAGTTGAGCGTAGCATTCCCAAAAGGACGGGCCGGCGTAGTGTTTCACAACTCCTTGCACTTACCGGCGCGAAAATCATTCAGCGCTTGACTCGCCGCTTTGTCGAGCTTTCCCGCCTTGGCATCGGCTTCCAATTGTTTGTCCCAAACCTTGGCGTCAAATTCCTCAAACCATTCCCGAAAACGCGTCAAGTCCTTCAACGGCAAACGGGATATTGCCCGTTCAATCTCTTGGATTGTACTCAATTTCTCGAACCTCCAATACCATTTGGACCAAGCAGGGATGCTGGGGTCAGGTCGCGACATTGGACCAATCCGACTCCGCTTGTTTAAGCGCACAGCCTTCAGCCGTCAGCTATCAGCAAACGCAAGAGAAACGAAATCATCATGCTGGGGTCTGATCTCCATTTTCCATTTTTGCCTATAAGCGGCATCAATCCTCTGGATGTCTTGGCGCCTTGGTGATCAATAAACCTTCCGCATAAGCGCTGACGTGATCGCAGATGGCCTCCAACTCCGTCCAACGATCGCGGCAATAGGCAAAGATTCTACCCGCCTGGGCGCCGGCGTAATCGTGGGCGATGATATTACGCTGTTCTTTCAACCGTTTCAGGTCCTCTGCATGTGCCACAAAGCCTCGCTTCTCCGCCAGGTTCAGCCGATCCAATACCGTTTCCACCGGCTCCAATTCAAAATCAAACAACGCCCGGAGCACCTTCTGGGTGAGCAGATCGACCAGTCGCGCAAATCGGCTCGTGAAGGCCTCCACCCGTTCCATCTCCTCCGCCGTCAGGTGATCCGGATCTTGCCCCAGGTGAAGAACCCGTTGATGCGAAAAGGCCAAGTGTTGGCGCGCCCGCTTCAACTCCTCCAGGCTGGAGCGCAAGAATCGTGCCGAGACGTCGGATTTCATAGGCGAACACCTGTGGCCACGACGATCTCCCCCAAGGGATGATCGGCCTCGGAACTCACCGTCAGGTCCAGCTTCTGCCAACCGATGCGGTCTTTGATTCGCACCTTCAATCGCAGCATGTCCTCGTAGTTGATTCGGCTGGACTGGACCCAAAGATCAATGTCGCCGCCGCGGGTCGAGTCGTCCGCGCGCGATCCGTAAAGATAAATTTCCGCGGTTCGATCCAATCGGTACACTTCCTCGCGAATCGCCGCCAGCTCTTGCGTCGTCAGTCTCATGTGCCTATTTTACTCCCAAGCGTAGAAGTCGTCTATCTCGTCTGTCTCGTCTGTCTGGTCGTGAAACAGGTGCGAGGTTCGAGGTGTGAGGTGTGAGAAAGATCAGGTGTCGGGTTCCAGGTTTCAGGGGCCAGGAAAGCATTGTCTAACTTGTCGAGCAAGCACGAGCACAGCTTACAGCCATCAGCGATCAGCAAACCCAATAGACGAAATCATGGGATGCCAGATGCTGGGGTCAGGTCGCGACATTGGACAAATACGACTCCGCTTGTTTAAGCGCACAGCCTTCAGCCGTCAGCTATCAGCAAACCCAAAACAGACGCTAGAAAAATAGACACAGACGCGAGTTTCGATGCGGCCACTACGCGGGAAAATAGCGGTAAATCTCTCTTCTATGCATACAGCGCACGAAAACAAGGGTCCGGCCTTCTCGAACAATACCTATACGGTAGTCGCCGACTCGTAGTCGAAAATAGTTGCTGCCGCCCTTGAGTTTCTTGATGCCTGGGACTGATTGAATCGTGACGGAGGACTCGGCGGCCATGATGGCCTCTCGTATGCGCGGGAGAAGCGACCGGTCTTTCACCTTCTGGATATCTTTCAAGAAGCTTTCCCTGTACTCAACCTTCACCGGCCGGCCCCTAGCGCCCGCAAAACTCTCGCGCGGCTCACCGGTTTCGTTCTCTCGCCAGCCTGAATAGCATTGACTAGCGCAGCATCTTCAAGGGCCTCTTCAAGGATGTCGCGAACGAGGTCGCCTCTTTCTTCGAGAACTTCCACAAGCGCCTCTTTGAAGGCATTCTTCAGTTTGGATTCCTCAGCAGAAAGGGTTGCCATTAAATCCTCCGGTAGTGATGCTAACGCAGGCCAGAGCTTGGCGCAAGGGTCGTTCGGCTGGATTGCCGGAGTCCGCGAAACAGTCTATTTCGTCTGCGCTGAAAAATGGGGACAGACGCAAAAATGGGGACAGACGCGGGTTTCTGCAACTTCATCTCTCTCGTCTATCTGGTCTTTCTCGTCTGTATTGTCAGAGGAGTTCGAGTTCTGTCAGGATTTTCCCGCACCATCGAAATGTGGCTGCCTTCCCTCACCCTACGAAAGCCCAGGCTTTCAAAAGCCCTGATGATTTTCGCTTTAGGGGCGTCCACTGGAAATCTTGTCATCAGACGGCTATTCCTGCTTCAGCCACAAACGCTTCCAAGACCGGTGGTTCTCCTTCAACAACTTCCTGCCCAAAGGTCTCAATATGAAATCGGATGGCTGATTTCACATCCGATAATGCGTCCTCATAGGTATCACCTTCGCCGACGACAACACCCCTCAGTCCGAGAGGATAGGCGACATAGCCATCGGGATGTTTTTCGACGATGATTTTGAACTGTTTCAACATGCTTGCCTCTTGTGCCTTCTTGATGGTGTCAGCATACCACGGTTCAGCAAAGGCGTGTGGGATTTCAGACGAAAGAAGGAAAAAGTCTGTTTCGTCAAGAAAATCAAGTCTATTCGGTCTCTCCGGTCTGTTCAGTCTATTCAGTCCCTTCGGTCGGGGAAAAACCGTCTGTTTCGTTTTTTTGGTCTATCTCGTCTATCTCGTCTGTCTCGTCATGAAACAGGTGCGAGGTTCAAGGTGTGAGAAAAGGCCAATGTGTCTCGCCGAAGGCCCGCCGGGTTTGTCGCAGATCTCTCTCGTCAAAGGCCAAACCGCATCATCGATTGGGAAGCGCGATGGAAAAGGAGGGACAGGTCGATTATGAGACGCTGCGGCGCGACCAACGACCCACTTCCCCGGCGCTCCTGCGACCCATTCCGGTTATCCGCGCTGCCTCAGCCACTCTCGGCACGCCGAGACCAACGCGCGGGCCGCGACTAAACCGCGCTCGGCATCATCCAAAGTGTATACCTGTCCGGGCGTCAAGTCCGGCAGCCCATTGGGATAGCGGGTCGGGATGTAAAACTTGTCCAACAACGCTCCGTACTCAGGCCATGAGGCCGCGCTCGGCATGCTACTCCGCTCCGGAAACTCTTCGATGAGCCGCTTGACCGAATGTCCCCATGGATCCGCATCAATGCAATACCACAACGCTTTGACCGCTTTCTCCCCACACTGCTGAGCATAAAAGCATGACTGTGCGTAAGAACCCGCCTCGAGGAGCGCCTTGGCCGCGCCCAGGTCTTCCTCCGCCGTCCGCAGCCATCGTTCCGCCTCATGCCGGTTCTTTGGCCCACTCATAAATCGTCTTCCCCTCCCGCAACGCTGTGGCGATGAAGGAACGATGAGAAATCTCCGCCAGTTCTTGAGGCGTGTAGATCCACAAATCCACATCGCGACCGGGCACCGCTTGCGTGACCACACTCAGAAGATCGTCATAACGATCCAGAAAGCGTTTCTCGGTTTCCTGAACTAGGATCAGATCGAAGTCGCTGTGACGTGAGACCTCGCCCCGCGCGAATGAGCCAAACACAATGGCGCGCAAAATACGCTGCTTCTCAAAGACCGGCCGAAGCCGTTCGACAATTCCTTGCCACTCAGCACCATTCATCAGGGATTCCTTCGAAGAAGAAGTCTGTCATCGCTGCACTAGGCGGGTCACGATGTCCCGAATCCGGTCCCGCACGGCCGGATCGTCCACCCCCCGGCTCCTGTTGCCCGACCGAGGACGCAGGTTGATCATGGAGTCTTACTTCTCATTAGACAATAGACTCGCGGGCCTGCCCTTTCGACTGAATAGACTGAATCCGCCACACCCCCGGCGGACGCAAGCGCAGACCGAATAGACCGAGTCGTTCATTTCCCCTTGGCGCCTTCTTTAAAAGCGTCTCGAATCTGCGCTTCCGACCAGAGGGATCGATAGAGGTCGCGGACGCTTGAATCAAGGTGTCTTGTTAGATCTTCCGGCAGGGTTCGCGCCCGGATCAAATCCTGCACGTCGGCCAGGTCGCGGCGTCGATGAGGGGCGCTCTCGCCTGATGCCAGTTTCAGTTCGATCAGTTTCTCCAAGGCGATGACGCGCAGGCCCTCAACGTCGGTCGCGACGCCGGGTTGGCCGGGATCCGGGAAGCGCACGGGCTTGGGCATTCCATCGCCGGGATATTCGCCTGCGGTAATGATCTCGATGCGCACTCCCGTTTCCGTGTCTCGAAACGTTTTTTCAGCTCCTTCAAACGCCGGTCGATAACCGTGGCCCACCAGCTTCTGCTGAAACGTTGCCAGACCGACCGGTGACAGGAGCAAGTCGATGTCCTCGGTCAATCGAGGATACCCGTGCTCGGCCAACGCTAATCCACCCACAAGGCAGTAGTCAATCTCCTCGCCTTTGAGCCGTTCGACCAACCGCTGCAAGGTCCCTCGCAATGTTCCACCCCCCGCAAAGAAAGCTCCCGCCTCGCGCAACATCCGGTCTCCACCTTTGCGAAGGGTTTTTTCGTAGTTGGAAAGCATGATCGGTCTGTTCACTCTAGGCTTGCGTCCGCCGGGTTCTCTGGTCTTTTTCGTCTATCTCGTCTATCTCGTCTGTCTCGTCATGAAACAGGTGCGAGGCCACGCCGCGGCGGGCCGGGTTTTTGGCGGATGTGAGGTGTGAGAAGGATCAGGTGTCAGGTTCCAGGTTTCAGGGGCCAGGATTTTTCACACTTCTGAAAAAAGGGACATCTGCGTTGGAGAAGGTTCGTGGCTCACTTGAGGTTCGACTCAGCTTCGCCAGAAGTCCTCGAAACAATCGATGCCTGTATCCGTGCCATCAGTTCTCCTGCTTGTTGGCGCAAGCTTTCGTAATCTGAGCCAACCGTGGAAAGGTCTCCGCCTGGATAGTGCTGCGCCCAGAATTGTTCCGTAAGACTTTCGCAGAGGTCATCAAAAGCGGCAAAGCCGGGGTCAAAGCTCTTGGCTTGATCATTCATGCGGCCGGGTCGTTCTCGTTGGTCTTCATGCCAGTTGGATTCCGCGTCGGACAATTTCGTCATAAAAACCGGCGGAATGAGCCAGACGCTGCTGATGGTCTTCCGGAGACGTGACGAGAAGATCAAACGGAAGCGAGCCTGTGGAGGCTCGAACCGGCCGCCAGGCTTTACGTACTGAGATGGCTTCTCGCACGGGGCTTTGCTCAAGCTTCTTGATGATGAGCAAATCCACGTCGCTGTCCTCGCCGGGCCGGCCGTAAGCGTAGGAGCCGAAAAGGATGATCTGTTGCGGATGAAACTGCTCCATCAGCACGCGGAGGTAGGGCAGCAGCCGATCCGCGATTTTGTGCACCGGATAGCGGGGATCGCGCAACACGTCCTCGCGGATGGCCGGTGTGGCAGCGGCGCTCGCTGGGTCTGAGCCTGTTGTTCTCAGGGCCATAGGCTTACAGGGTTGATGATACCATGAAAATCGTCTGTCTCGTCTATCTGGTCTATCTCGTCTGTCTGGTCGTGAAACAGGTGCGAGGTTCGAGGTGTGAGAAGGATCAGGTGTCAGGTTCCAGGTTTCAGGGGCCAGGAAAACATTGTCAAAGGGAATTGTCTTCACCCGCTAATCCCAGCCAAAGCTCCCCGCCGCGGCGGGGAGC
>CAZIDA010000083.1:0-9682 GCA_964537865.1 uncultured Acidobacteriota bacterium | reverse complement strand
CTCCAGAAGAACTGAAGGCCAGGATTTCAGACTTTCGCTGAGATCCGGCGAGACGGAAAGCGGATAGAACTAGACGGCCGAACTTCAAATGATGAGGTTGACCTCGCAGTCGTCGATCTTCGGAATCGTCAGGACGTCCTTTCCACAACCACATCCGATGAAGGCACAACCAACTTCACGAGGCGATGGTGATCGCCTTCCACGTACAGATCTAATTGCAGATCCTTCGTGTCGACGAGCAGATGTTGGACGGCGATGGATTTGCCGTTCACTTCCACTTTTTCGTCCCCTTTCAGGGTTATCCGAAGAATACCTCCGACGGACTCTTGCGGGATGAAGGCGTAAAATTCCTGCAAGCCGCCGCGATCGTAATCGTAGCGCTGCGCCAAGAGCGCGTAGTGATGGAAGACGTTGTCGTCGAGCACCGCGACGCCGGCCGGAAATTCGTAGTTTCGTTTCTCCACTCCCGATCCCGTGTCAAAACTGGCGGCTGCTTTGCCGTTTTGAAAAGTCATTTTAATGGTGGCGACATTGTCTTCGTACTTCTCAACCAGGGAATATTGAATCGGATCGTAATTGGGCTTGAGCAGGAGTTCCGACGCGATCAAATAGTTCACGGGTTTGTCGCCGCGCGTCACCGTCAAGTGAACCGTTCCTTTGGAGATGAAGTGATCGCCGGAAGGCTCGATCTGATACTCTTCCGTGCCTTTGGGCTGGCCATCCACAATAATTCTGAAAGTGCCTTGGTCGCTTCCAGAGAGCTGCGGCCCTTTCGCGACCTTCCTCTCCGCAGTCGGCGCCGAGCCCTTGGCTCCTTGAGTCGATTGCGCGGAAATCGCAGAGGCCGCAAAAACGATGAGGAGACCGCAACCGCACACCAGCCCAATTCGATGTTTAAATGCCTTCATACCTTCTCCAAGAGATGGACAATTTTTCTCGCGGTTTCTTCCGGCGGAAAGTCCGACACTTCGACACGAAGATCGGCGCATTGATAAAACGGCAGGCGCGCATAAAAGAGCTCCGTGAGGCGGGCGGGATCGCGAAGGAATAAAGGCCGATGTTGATGGGCTTCACATCGACTCTTGGCCAATTCCAGCGGACAATCCAGAAAAATCGAAACGCCCTGAGCCCTCACAAATTCAATGTTGCGGGGAAACGTAAACGTGCCCCCTCCCAGCGCCACCACCTTCGGAGTGGCCAGATCGAGCGAGCTCAGCACGCGAGTTTCAATCTCACGAAAATAAGGTTCTCCCCGCTCTTGAAAGATTCGCGCGATCTCCATCTTCTCGCGGGCTTCAATCCGTTCGTCCAAATCGACAAACCCGCAGGAGAGGAGCGTGGCCACAGCCCGGCCCACCGTGGTCTTTCCGCATCCCATGAACCCCACCAGAAAAATATTCTTCATTGATCGAATCGCGGCCTGAGACGCTGCTCCTTGGCGTTCCTCATGCGAACGATAGGCGAAAAATCCAGAGAGAAAATTTGATAGGGAGAAGCCGCACCCGCAGGCGCGCTGGAACAGCGACCAATCAGTCACCCGCCTCCGAGGCCGCAGCGGCCACGACGAAGGATTTCTCTCTCACGCCCTACTTTTTTCGGATGGTGATTCTACCAGAGAAAGAGGAAAGATGCACCGAGGCGGCGCCGTCGTTATAGACTCCCAACAACGACTGCCTCATTCTTTCGGGGTTGAAATTGTAATGCGGCCTGGACCGAAGCGGCAGCTCACTTACGACGCTTCCTTTCACACTTCGCGCGTCCAACTCGAATGAGGAATTCGGAACGGTGTACACATCAATCGTTCCGCTGTAATTCGAAAGGGCGTACCGTCCGTTATCATAGAAGTTCCCAATGTAGACGATGTTCCCCGAGGCGGTGGAGGCGTCAATGGACTGGCATTCCAGGTCGGTGAATCGAAGATCGCCGCTGATGGAATTGGCTTCAATCCGACCGGAGCTCCGTTCGATGCTCATATTTCCGCTCACCGAACGCAGATTCATGTTGCCGCTGATTCCAGTCAAATCGATCATGGAATTCAAGGCGTCGACATTCACGCTACCTTTCACGCCGTCCACGGTGATGCGCCCGCTGATATTCCGAACTTCCAAGAGAGTCTTCTCCGGAACCTCCAGCGTGTAGTCCACCATGCGATCGGCCATCTTCATGTTGGGATCAAAAATGTGGGTGTCAAAGCGAATGCGGTTTCCCACGGTCTCCGTGTCGATCTCCACATTGGAGGAATGCTTGATGGCCACGATGTGGACTTCGTTGCGAGGAACTCCGCGCACCAGAATGGTTCCGTTATCGTTGGTCAGAATGACTCGGGGTGAAATGCCGGTTGGAAAACGTTTATCGAAGCGCTCGCTGCCGGCAGCTCGGAGGAAGGAACCGTCCCCAAAGTTCAATAGAAAAACGCAAAGAACGGACGCCAGAAGCAAGCGCCGTGCAAGTTTAGAATGGTCCTTCCATGAGTCAGAGAACATCAGAGTGCACAATTGAAGCGAGCAGGTCCACTTTCTTGCGGTAAGCTTCGAGCAAATAGCGTTGCGCTAAGGCGTTCGAAGGCTCATTTTTTACAGTTTCCCGACATTTGTCAATGTAATAGTCGATGGTCGCCAAGTTATCCTCGAGGATGCCCTTCACTGAAGGATCCATTTGCGCCATCTGGGCCTCGGAAATCTTCTGGAGCGAATTGATCGCTTGAAGATAATTCTGTTCCGCCACGCGCACCTCGTTGGTCGCGAGGGCCTCCTGCGTCGTCATGGACAAAGGGCCGGGAGTTACATGAAGTCCCCGGTAGACCCAAAAGCTGGCCACCATGACCAGCAGCGCCATCGTGGCCGTTGCACTCGCCAACTGCCAGTCGAGCGGGCGGAACCACGACCACCAGGCCCGCGTCAAGGGTTGGTCGTGGATGAGTCCCTCCGACACACACTGGCTGCGCAACCGATTCCACACGTGCGGCTCCGGTTCAAAGAGCGGCAGTTCAGACGCCTCCGAAACGATAGCCCGCAGGTCGGCATAAAGCCCCGCACATCGCGGGCAGGAGTTCAGATGCTCTTTCACCTCCACGACCTCCGCCGGGGAGATGTCGCCGTCAAGTTGTGCAGATATTAAAGATTGATACTCAAAGCAGTCCATTTTGTTTTACTTAAACCCACACACTCACAAATTCAAACTATTCGATGCAAAACGTGCCGTAGGCGATGCCGACCTTTTTTACATTTTTTTGCGACCCCGCGAGATCGGTCATTTTGACCGGAAGACAGGGGCCGATCCCTTCAGTCGCCGCGCAACTGTTGGACGCTTCCCACTACCAACTCCCGGAGCCGCATCCGGGCTTTGTGAAGTTGCGACTTGGAGTTTCCGATGGAGCATCCCAGAATCTTCGCAATCTCGTTGTGCTCGTATCCTTCAATATCGTGGAGAATGAAAATTGTTCGATACCCAGCGGGCAGATTGGCGATGGCGCGCTCCAAGTTGACCCGATCGACGGACCCGGCCAGTCGGAGGTCGCGGTCTTCCAAATCGCGGGGCGGCGCAGTTTCTTCGGCCCCCTCAATGGGCTCATCAATGGAGAGTTGATCGGGAACCTTCTTGCGAAGGTGCATCAAGACCACATTCACGGTGAGGCGGTGCAACCATGTCGTAAACGCCGATTCGCCGCGGAATGTTGAAATCTTCCGGTAAAGTTGCATGAAGGCTTCTTGGCTCAAGTCCTCGGCCTCGGCCGTCGAGCTCGTCATGCGAAGGCAAAGAGAATACACTCGCTTCTTGTGCATGTGATAGAGGGTTTCAAAGGCCGCCCCATCTCCCTTTTGAGCGAGCTTGATGATTCTCTGTTCTTCTGCGGAATTTGTCGATCGACTTTGTTTTTCCAAGCGCGATGAATTCCCTCGTGCAGGCTATCGATTCACGAGGTCCCGATTTTTCTTCTACTCAAACCATTATATAAGCGGAAGGGCCTGTGAAGTCAAAGGTCTTCCCAAACCGATGTCGTAGCCGCCCGATTTACTGCTTGGGGACTTCGACCACCGCCTTGGCCAATCCGGGGTTTCCACTGGAGTCATAGACCCGCAATGTGAACACGTGTTCCCCGGGAGTCAGGTGCTGCGCTCGGAAAGTGAATTCTTCAAACCTGGAATCAACGATTCCATCGTCGGACTCGATCATTTGCCATTTTCCGCTGTCTTCCGAAATTTCCGCCTTCCGAAGATTGGATTCCGAATCGGTCGCCCGGAAACGCACAGTCGCGGTCTCTCCGTTCACGTTCTTCGCGGTGACCTCCACTTGTGGCGGCGTGTTGTCGATGAGAAAAATGTCGCTTTCCATCTCCGAACTCAGCGCCGAACCTGGAGGATTGGAGGGCTTGTCATCAGCCACCACCTTGACTCGGTAATAGCCGTCAGGCAGCGTTTCCGGATCCAAGATGTAGCTGCTCCCCTGAAAGTGTTTCGTCAGCAGCCGCCATGCCGTTTCATGAATGCTCCGCACATAAATGGAAAATTCCAGGGTGTCGTGGTTTTTGTCTTCCGCCTGCCAACGGATGGTGACCGCGCGGGGAGAAGGGACAGCGCTGCTCGGAAAGGCGGTCACGGTGACATTGGGCGTCGCCTCGCTGACCAATCCACTCTTCACTTCACCGTCTGAAGTCGTAGTTCCGCTCTGTTCTCCCAACGACTGAGAATTCACTCCGAGGCCTTGCGGGGTGACGTTCACCGACAGAATCTCCGGTCGAATGTTCTGCGACAAGTAAGCAATGGAGACGGAGTCGATCGATGGCGAAGCATTGGGAGAGCCTTTCAAGACGGCCTTCCACTGGATGAATCGAGCCGACGGACTGGAGATTTGCTCACCGTCTGCATGAGAGTAGGCCTCCGACCAATCACTCCAAGTGGAATCGGGCCGAGCCGAATTACCCGAACGAGTGTAAAACTGAAGCGATGTTCCCGCGGGGGTCGTTCCCTTCCACGAAATGATTCCCCACTTCGAAATCAACTGCGTGTCCTTAGCGACCGACTCGATGGTTCCCGTCAGAGATTGGGTCGATTCAAGTTGGTACAATCTTCCTGAATTGCTGGTTGCCAGGAACACGTCGCTGCCTCGTCGGATGAGTTGAGACACTTGAGCTTCGTTGGCTTGCGCCAGAAGCGCGAACTTGCGGTCGGGGCTCAAATCATAAATGTGTCCCTTGGAGTCCGTCGAAAAGAGCAGACCGTTGCCCTGCGCCAGCACATCAAACACATCCTCAACATTCGATTTCCACATCGTCTCCACGGAAAGGTCCGGCGCCACTCGATAAATGGCGCTTCGGATTTGACCCGGCAGGACGGCAGTGAACGGCGTTAAAGTGACCGGAGTTTCAATGGGCGCTGTAGGAGTCGACGCCACGGGTTCAGTGACCGTGATGTTTATCCCGCCCGTGGCGCTTTCCGTCGTTGTCGGGGTCGGCTGAGGAACCATCACCGGGGCAAAGCGAGGCTGGATCTTTTCATTTAAACAGCCGATGTAAATGGAACCGTCCGGCGCGGTCTCGATGGAATGAACTTCCTGCAAAGGGGTGTCATAGAGGACAAAACCTTTGCCGGCTGGAGAAATCCGATAAAGAATTCCTTCAGGGAAACTCCCTGCCAACACGTTGCCTTGAGGATCGACTTTGAGGGCCATCACATGAGTTTGCTTCGTATCGTAAAACAGCGTGCCGTGTCCGCTCGCATCCACTCGAAAGATTTTTCCCTGGTCGCCCGTCCCGACGTACAGGTTGCCTTCTCGATCAAATGCCAAAGACCAAATATATTTCGTGTGGGGATTGAAGAATTCGGTGGCCGCGCCTTGCGGCGTTACCTTATAGATTTTTCCATCCGGCGAAGTTCCCACGTAAACGTTGTCTTTGCTGTCGACGGCCAACGCAAATACGTCGAGCTCCTTGGCGGAGAAAAAGAGCTTCCCTTGATTCTTGTCATCAACCTTAAAGACCTTTCCACTGTGACCTGTCCCCAGATAGATGTTTCCATGAGAATCCGTCACCGCCGTCCAGATCAGCGCTTGCTCCGTGGAATAAACCAGCTTCAAATCCGGGGAAAGGCTGATGCGCCCGTCTTGCGCCACGGAGCATCCGGCAACTTTTCCTTGCTGAAAGTCCTGAAAGGTCGACTGTTCCCAGAACATCGGGCCGACACAGAAAACCGATACGCCCGTCGTGAGCATGAGCCACGCCAGACACAATTTCATCCCAATCTTTTTGCGCATTTCTTCTCCTTGGTTTCACTCCACACGGGATCAATTCGAAGTGGGGGAGCTTCGTCCCACAAATCCGAGGACCGCGTTTATTGGGCCACCATGAGAGTCAACGTTCGTTGACCGTTCAAGAGCAAATTCATCGTCGGTCCCTCGAAAGTCTTCAACGTGGAATTTCGAAGCGTGGCTTGATTCGCTCCAGAACCCTGGCCTGCCTCCAGCACTGCCGTCAGAGATGGCGGCGCAAAGGGAAAGGCCTCCCCGTAAAGCGCAAAACCCTCTTCGTTGCGGGTCAGTCGCGCATACAGACGATTGTTCTGCCGCGTTTGGTTGATGGTGCGGACAAGTTGAGAAACATCCTTCGCCTGAAATGTCGGGCGGGTCTCCCGATTCTCTATCATGGAAAGCGTTCCGCCATCCATGATGCTCACGAGGAGTGGACCGGGCGGCGTGTTTTCCGGAACGGTAACGGGGATTTGCGTCAGAATTTCCTGTCCATCGGACTGGCGCAGAAGAGCATCAATCTGAACCGACTTCCCCGGCTCCACTTCCCAATGATTGGCCCAAATCCGTTCGAGGGAGGCCTGTCGCTTTTCATCCCAAGACGTGATGTCGAGATCGATGGAGTCGATCTGAACATCTTTCAAACCGCTCTGCAGAAGAAAATTCACCGGATTGGCCACGGAGAGAGATGCAATCACCGAAGAGTTGGCATCCCCGGAGACGAAATTCTCAATCTTGACCTGCTGCTTTCCTTTGAGCGAAATGGTCCCATTCAATTCTAGCGTGGACTCTCCCAGCGTTCGCTCGCTCGCCGTCAGCGCTGAAAACACGGTGAAGTTGACCAGCAACGGAGTCAAGAACCGATCATTCACCGTCTCAAACCGAAACGTTCTTTGATCGTTTCGGCTGGAACGAAGATGAATGGTGACGGGAATCATGCGCGGCGTTGAGCCGATTTCGCCGTAAATTCCGCTGATGCGATCTTGCTTTACAGAACCGATGAGCTCCGTCGGAACCGACAGCTCGGTTGAATTCATGAGATTCGGAAGAACGGTGATCAGTCGAGTCTTGGTCATCGGGAGTTCGGTCGGTCCGCTTTGAAGAAACGGATGGCCGAAAGCATAAATCCGATTCCCGTCGCGCCACGTCACCTTTCCGGCCGCCGTCGCGCCAAAAATCCCGCGCACCAATTGAGCCCCCACTCCCGAACCCGGCCCGATATCCGTGGCCTCCGCCATCTTGTCGTCCGGAACATCGGAGCCGCCCATCGCGCCGCCCATCACCGGCGTCAAGCCGAGGGCGCGAAATTGGGACGCAAAATAGTTGATCGCGGAGGGCGGAAATCCCGAGAGCATCAAGGGCGTGTCAATGGGCTTCAGTTGCGCCGCGTCGGGCAGCCCGTCAGTCAATCGACGAGCGCCCGCAAACGACGCCGGGAGACTCAATTGCGCCGTCGGAACCAAATTCCACATTTGTTGTGAGAGGGGTTTCGCCGGATTATAGGCGGCATCGACATTCCGTAGATTCTCAGCGGAGGCCGTCGTCGTTCCGCTGGATCCGGTATTCATCGCGCTGACCATATTCTCAATGGGAGTGATGGCCGCAATGGCTTCCTTCGAGAACGGGAAGGCATAGGCCACCGCGCCTAGAATCCTTCCGTCGATAAAGACCGGGCTTCCGCTCATTCCGGCAAAAACGCCCGTCTCGGAAAGAGGGCCACCGGACAGCTTTGCGAAGATGGCGCTTTGCTTGGGAAGAAAATTGTCGACGACACCTAAGATTTCAACATTGAATTCGGAAACCGCCGTTCCTTTGAAAACCGTTCGTCCGACTCCCTTCATTCCCGGCTGAACATCCTTCAAAGGGAAAAATTTCGAAGAGGTTTTCTCGGCGATGAAACTCGATCGGATCACCTCCGGGCCTGCCGCTAACGCGTGAAGCCCCCAAAACAATCCGCCGGCCAAAACCAGCACAGCCAAACTCAAATAGCTAAACTTTCTTTTCATACCTTTCTTTCGTTCCTATCCCCGTGCATCCGGAGTGAGAGTATTCTAATGAGACCGATCCCGCCTCATCCCGAAAAAATCGAGTCCGGGAGCGGCGGTCGGACCATTACTGCGACGCTTGAAATACCGTGCAGTTCGCCTCGTGTGGTGGTTCGAGCAGCTTGAGCTTTTGGCCTGGGGCCTGAATATGAGATTCATCGTCGTGAGAAGCGACAAAAGAGTGTAGTTCAAACTTCGACATCCGTCAATCGCATCGATCAAGATCGATCAAGGTCCGCTTTAGAATTAAAAGACGGTCGTCCGCCCCTTTCAGTTACGAGCCGCGACCGCCGCCGAGCGGAGGGAAACTCGCCTGCCCCCAAAGGAAAACCCTCTTCTCAACTTGATTTAATCATTGACGCCGAAGAGGCGGGCGTCTATCATGAAAACGCCTTTCAAAATCAAGTGACGTGTTTCACAACTTGAGGGAGACGGGCTGATAGGCACTTCTAAGACTGACGAAATCATTTATCCGGGCAGTGGGGCTTGCCCCATGGCGATAGGTTTCATGGACACCACAAAAATTTCTTCAGCGCCACCACGAAAGATTGCCCTGGTCGGCAATCCCAACGTGGGTAAGTCTGTCCTCTTTGGAAAACTCACTGGAAAATACGTCATCGTCTCCAATTATCCGGGAACCACGGTCGAAGTCTCGCGCGGCATGGCCACGATATACCGGGAGACGTTCGAAGTGATCGACACTCCCGGCGTCAACAGCCTGGTTCCGCAATCAGAGGATGAGCGCGTCACTCGAGACATTCTGCTTTCCGAGAAGCCTGATTTGATCGTCCAGGTAGCGGACGCCAAGAATCTCCGCCGCTCCATGTTGATCACGTTGCAGCTTGCCGAATTGCGCTGCCCTTTGGTCATCGACCTGAACATGATGGACGAGTGCCGAACGCGCGGGATCGTAATCGATTTCAAAGGTCTGAGCGGCCTGTTTGGCGTTCCTGTAGTGGAAACGATCGCCACAACCGGCGAAGGCTTCCGAAAACTTTTTGATGCGATCAAAGAAGCGAAGGCGCCGACCGATCCTCACCAAGGCGATTCCGATACCCTGGTGGAACAGATTCAGTTAATCATGGATCATTCCTGCTCGCTGCCGCCGCGCTTGACGATCGAGTGGCTGGCGGCGCCGGACGAGCTGCTGCGTCAGCCGATCGAACGAAGTCTCCCCCAGGACCATTTGATGAAGGTGGAAACGGCGCTCCAAGAATTCCGCGAGCGCAAGCATCAAATGCCCGCCGCCCTGATCAATCGGGAGCGAATGGCTTTTCTGGACCAGCAGGTGGAGACCTTTCGGAAAGTCGTTCCCTTTAATCGCAAGGTGCTTTTTGAGCGGCTGGGAAAGTGGACGCGGGAACCCTTGACCGGAATTCCAATCCTCTTTGTCATCC
>CAZIDA010000082.1:0-9714 GCA_964537865.1 uncultured Acidobacteriota bacterium | reverse complement strand
GGTAGTTGCTCGATTGAACTCTTTTGCCGGTACCGCAATGGGCCGCGGAGCGGCCGCATGTGGTAGCCTTGGGTGTTGGGTCCGGTTTTATCGGACCCTGCACCCAAGGAAAGATCGCACCATTAACCCTCCCCCCTCGCCCGGAAAGGGCGACAGAATTTTCCGGAAACATTTCTTATGCCCAACAGCTATACCTCCCTGCGTTATCACGTCGTCTTCAGCACAAAGGATCGGTTCCCTTGGTACGAATGAGAGGTACATCTGGGAATGAAGCTCGACCGCCCTTGCAGGGCGGAAAAGCGGAGGGGAAGGGTTGAGGATCGTAATCCTGGGGTGGTGGGCTTCGAAAAGCAGAAGCCCCCACCCCAGGCTACTCCATGTCGCCGCTCCGCGGCGGATTCCATTTCACTGACGAGTAAATTGAGGTGCTGCGAAAATCCCGGTACTCCCGCAATCTCGCAATCTCCCCTAACTTGACACGAGTTCGAATCGGAGTAGAATGGCTTGGCTCGACATCAGGAAAACTCGATGGTTGTTCGAGTCCGTGCAGCCAAAATCCACCGAGGTGGATACGGGGGAACCAAGCCAGTGGGGTGAATCCCCGGAAATTTTCGGGGTAGAGTACTTTCAAGCTCGAACCCGTCAGCTAACCTCGTCGGCAACGAATTGAATCTGAGGGCACCGATTCCGAGTCCGGGATGATGTGAGATTCCGCGGCTCGCCGTGAAGGGCGTTGGCTTTGCGGCGCCGGCGAAGAAGAGGCGGCGCCGAACGGGTGATTCGGGTGCTCCTTTGGAGAAGAAATTGAAAGGGCATGTTTGCCAAAGGGTGCAGGATTGTCCACAGTCGCGCTGTGGTTTTTTTTGTCCATTCAACGAGTTCGACCTTCATCGAATCGACTCAAGAGGTTGCCCTTCGAGTTCTTGATTTCTCCAGGAGGATTTGAATATTGAGCGCTGAGGCGTCGCCGGCAACGGCTGAGAATATAAGCTTGCGGCGAGATGTCACCATCTGGGGCTCGTTCATGTGGGGCTACGCCGACGTGGGCGCCGATATTTATACCGCCCTGGGGTTGGTGATTGCGGCAGCTCAAGGGATGGCCAGTCTGGCGTTTGCCATTGCCGGCATCGTTTACATCATGATCGGCCTGGCCTATACGGAGCTCGCCTCTGCCTATCCGGTGGCCGGCGGCGGACACTATTTCGCGTTGCGGGGCTTGGGCGACTTTTGGGGATTCGTTTCCGGTTGCGCCCTCCTTCTCGATTACACCATCGACATTTCGTTGTTTGCGGTGGCCTCGGCGGGTTACTTCCTTTCCTTCTGGTCGAAGGTGATTACTCACGGCGAACGAATCAAACACGACATCTACTTCTCGCACAGCTTCATCATCTACGATTGGGTGATGGTGGTGACGGCCCTGGCCCTGATCCTCTTCCTGGTTTGGCTGAACATCCGGGGAATGAAAGAATCCTCGCTCTTCAACGAAATCCTGGGGGCGCTCGACATCACCACGGAATCGTTGCTGGTGATTTGCGGATTCATTTTCGCTTGGAGGCCGGAGCTGATTTCGTCGCAGTTCATGGAGACCTGGCGCCACTTCAATTTTCACACCTTCGCTTATGGAACTTCTTTGGGCATCATCTGTTTTGTGGGTCTGGAATCGATCTCTCAGGCGGCGCAAGAGACGCGGCGCCCGGCGACCATCATTCCGCGCACTTCCCTCACGCTTATCTTCACGGTTTTCATTTTCGCCGTGGCGTTCTCGAACCTGAGCTTGGGAGTCTCTTCCTGGCAGAGCTTCCGCGATCACCTGGAAGATCCGGTCGCCTTTCTGGCCTCGCTGATTCCTCTCATCGGAATCATTGCCGGACCGTTCGCCGCCTTTCTGGGTATGACCATTCTGGCGATCTCCGCCAATTCCGGCATCATGAGCGCTTCGCGACTGACGTTTTCCATGAGCCAGCTCAAGCTGCTGAGTCCCTGGTTCGACAAGGTTCATGCGCGTTATCGCACGCCGGCGCGAACCATCATCTTCTTCTCCGGCTTGGGGATTCTCTTTGTGGTGGCTTCTGCGTTCACGCCGCAAATTATCGACACCCTGGGCAACATGTACGCCTTCGGAGCGACCCTCGGATATATCATTGTGTTTGTGTCGTTGATCAAGCTGCGATTTGTGGACCCCTATACTCCGCGTCCTTACAAGGTGCCGCTCAACATTCCCTGGAAACGTCCGGGAAAAGGCGTCACACAGATTCCGGTGCTGGCGTTTTTTGGGATGTGCGGCGTCAGCATGATTTTCTTTTTTGTGGTCTATACCCACGCCATTGGCCGGATCGCCGGACCGACGTGGGTGATTATTTGCCTCAGCTATTATCTGTATTACCGCCGACGCGCCGGGCTGCCGGTTCTCGGAAGCGTTCAGCACAATTGGGAAAAGGAGCAGATCGACGTGTTGACTTCGGCGGAGGAGTTTGATTTGTTGGAGCAATACAAATTAGCGCTGTTGGAACGCGACAAGCTGTTGCGCAAAAAGACGGAGCCGGCGCCGCAGAATCCGTAGCAGGTTGCTGAGAATCTTTTGAGCATCGAGAAGGGCCGGCCTTTAGGCCGGCCGAAACAAGGCGAAAACAACAATTTTTCTTAGTTTTGTTGGGACCGCTTTACCGGCCCGATTAAAATCGGGCCCTTCTCCCTCCTTCGCGGAGTTTTTCGGGAATCTGTTGGAGGAACGAAGCATGAGCCAGCCTGATGTGAAATCCGGTGAGAAAAGAGCGATCAAGCTTTTGCGCTTGGATCGTTTCAAGTGGTTCAACGCCTACTTGTTTATCGGATGCGGCGCGGTGCTGATGGTTCGATCGATGCATCTACCGTTCTCCTGGCTCGGGGCGTTGACGGGAATTGCTTTTTTGGCTTTTGGAATTTATCGACTGCGCCTTTTTCACCGGGCATTGCGCGGAGAGTTGACGCCTCCGCGAGTCATTCGTCGAAGGGCTTGGGGACCTCGCGGGTAAGGGGATTATGGAAGGACAGTTGGTTGTTCATCCACTCGGATTGATCATCGCCTCGGTATTTTTGGGATCGATAGTTTCGGTCTTATGGTGGATGCTGCATCCGCCGCCGCAGCTCGAAGCCGCGGTGGCGAAGGCGCGCCGTTCCATCAGCGCTTTTCGACGAATCATGGTGACGACACGGGGCATGAAGTACGACGACCGCGCCGTGGAATTGGCCTGTCGGCTGGGTCAGGAACAGAAGTCGGAGATCGTGGTCACGTACATTATCGAAGTGCCGCTCACTTTGCCGTTGGGCATCAAGCTCGATCAGGAAGAGGCCAAGGCGGCGGAGGCGGTGAATCGCGCCGCCAATATCATCAAGCTTCATCAACTGCCTTCGAAGATCAACGTGGAGCGTGATCGCGAGGCCTCGCGCGGCATTCTTCGCGCCACCAGAGAATTCGAAACGGATCTGTTGATCCTTTCCATCGATCCGCGCAAGACCGCGTTGAAAAAGTTTTCGGGCAAGACGACGGAGCGCATCTTGAGCGAAGCGCCGTGCGAAGTGATCGTGGATCACATTCCGGTGAGCGAGCTGACCCAAAATCCGAACTAGCGGCCCGGGAGTCGTTCCGACGTCCAACGAGCCGCCACCAGGAATCTAAAGAATCATTAAAGGGTGGGGAGCTGAGAAAGTTATGCGAATTATTGTTGTGGGATTCGGTCGCGTAGGAACGCAGTTAGTGCAGCAGATCGATACGAAGGAACACGAGGTCATCGTGATCGATCAAGAGCGGCATTTGGCGGATCATCCCTTGGCCTCGGTGCCGACGCGCCTGATGATCGGAAACGCCATCGATGCGGAAATTCTCCGGGACGCCGGCATCGAAGACGCGGATGTGTTGTTCGCGACCACGCGCGATGAGAACACCAATTTGATGGTGGCGCAGATGGCCCGGCTGGTCTTCAATGTCCCCAAGGTCATTGCGATGATCTACGATCCGCGCCGGGAGATGAGCTATAACGAAGCGGGGATCGAAACGTTCTGTCTCACGCTGGCGGGCGCCGAATACCTGGCTTCCCAGATCAGCGGCGCTCCCGTCGCCGACCTGAAAGGCGCATGGAAAAAAGTTCACGATGAGATGCTCCGGCAGGTGAAAGAGCCGGTCAAAAGCGTGGCCACCCAAGGAAAAAATTATTACATCATCATTTTGGGCGGCAGCTTGGTCGGATATTACCTGGCGCGAAACCTGATCTCCAAAGGTCACGAGGTCACCATCATTGAGGACGATCCGGAGAAGTACAACATCATCATTCATCAGATCGACTGCAACGTCATTTTCGGCGACGGATCGACGACGCCGATTTTGGAGCAGGCCGGCGCCAATCGCGCCGACGTCTTCGTGGCCGTGACGAATCACGATCACGACAACCTGATCGCCTGTCAAGTGGCCAAGTCGCGCTTCGGCGTGAAAAAGACCATCGCCCGCGTGAAGAATCCGCGCAACGAACCCATCCTGCAGCGCCTGGGCGTGGACGTGACGGTCAGCTCCACCGGCATCATCGCGCAAATGATCGAGCGGGAATTGCCGATGAGCACCATCAAGACGCTTCTCAATTTCAAAGCGGGACAGTTGGAAATTGTGGAGTATGATTTGGAAGAGAAATCACCGGTCATCGGCAAACGGATTCGCGATTTGACGATGCCCAAGGATTCCAACATCGTGACGATCTTGCGAAACACCGACGCGGTGGTCCCCCGAGGCGACACCCTGTTTTCTCGCGATGATGTGGTGTTGGTGTTGATGAAACAGAGTGTCGAGCCGGAGGTCAAGCGCGTGCTGCTGGGGTGACGCTCATGAAGATCGCGATCATGGGCATTCGGGGAATTCCGGCGAATTACGGCGGGTTCGAAACGTTCGCCGAAGAGTTGGGATGGCGCTTGGCGGCCCGCGGACACGAGGTCACCGTTTACGGGCGCTCGCATTACGTCGATGCTCAACTGAGCTCCCACTGCGGCGTTCAATTACGCATTCTTCCCACGCTCAAGACAAAATATCTGGACACGGTGGCGCACACGTTTTTGTGCGCGCTCGATTCGTTAGGCCGCGGCTTTGACTGCATCCTGATGTGCAACGCGGCCAACGCCGTCTTTTCCTGGATTCCCCGGATTCGGGGAGCGCGCGTGGCGCTGAACGTGGACGGGCTGGAACGGAAGCGAAAAAAGTGGAATGCCTGGGGACGCGCTTTTTACCATGTCTCCGAACGGCTCGCGACCTTTTTGCCGAACGCCATCGTCACCGACGCGGCGGCCATTCAAGATTATTATCGTCGCGCCTATCACGCCGACTCCACTTTCATTCCTTACGGCGCCACCGTCGATGGAGCGGCCAACGCCGGACTGATCGCTCGCTTGGGGCTGGCGCCGCAGCGCTATTTTCTTTACGTCAGCCGCTTGGAGCCGGAGAACAACGCGCACTTGGTCGTCGCGGCTTTTGAAAAAATCGACACGCGCTTGCGGTTGGTGGTGATGGGAGACGCGCCGTACAGCGCCGAGTACATCGCGCGGTTGAAGTCGACTCGCGATCCCCGGATTCTTTTCACCGGGGCGATTTACGGCGCCGGATACCACGAGTTGCAGGCGAATGCGTTGTGCTACATTCACGCCACCGAAGTCGGCGGAACGCATCCCGCCCTGGTGGAAGCCATGGGACACGGAAACTCCGTCGTGGTTCACGACACCCCGGAAAATCGCGAGGTGGTCGGCGAAGCCGGGATCCTGGTCGATATGCGCGACCCGACAAAGTTGATGGAAACTCTTCAGGGAATTGCCGACGGGAAAGTCGACGTTCAACATTACCGCGTGTTGGCGCGACAGCGCGCCCAGGCGCGGTATTCCTGGGACGCCATCACCACCGAATATGAGAAACTGTTTGACGCGCTCGTGAAAAACTAGGTACCTTGTAATCCCTCGGCAAGCTGCAAGTTGGATGGCCGGCGATTTCCTTTTTTAGGAACTCATTCCATGCGGATTTTGGTCACAGGGGGCGCGGGTTTCATCGGATCGAACTTCATCCGCTACATGATGGAGGAGGATCCCGACGTCAAAATCCTCAACCTCGACAAACTCACCTACGCCGGGAACCTCGATAATCTGCAAGGATTGGAGAGTTCTCCACGTTACGAATTTGTGCATGGAGACATTTGCGACGCCGCTCTGGTGAATGAGCTCTTGGCGCCGCCGCTCGATGCGGTCGTGAACTTCGCCGCCGAATCGCACGTCGATCGGTCCATTGAAGATTCTCGATCTTTCGTTGAAACGAATGTGTTGGGAACGCACGGTCTGCTGGAAGCGGCGCGCAAGAACCGCCTCCCTCGATTCCTTCAGGTGTCGACCGACGAAGTGTATGGATCGCTCCCGGCCACCGGATATTTCACGGAAGAAACTCCGCTCTCGCCGAACAGTCCCTACGCCGCTTCCAAAGCGTCGGCGGATTTGCTGGTGAAAGCGTACGTTCACACGCACCACTTTCCCGGATTGATCACGCGGTGTTCCAACAATTACGGTCCGTATCAGTTTCCGGAAAAATTTCTTCCCTTGCTGATTCACAACGCTCGTCAGGACAAGCCGCTGCCCATTTACGGCGATGGAATGAACGTCCGTGACTGGCTCTACACGCGCGATCATTGCCGGGCCATCGATCTTGTGTTGCGGCGTGGCCAAGTGGGCGAGGTTTATAATATCGGCGGTCACAACGAGTGGAAGAACATCGACATCGCCAGGCGCGTGCTCGAAGAGTTGGGAAAGCCGGAGTCACTGCTCACGTTTGTCAAAGACCGTCCGGGACACGATCGCCGCTATGCCATCGACGCCGGAAAGATCGAGCGGGAGTTGGGATGGCGACCGGAAACGAAGTTTGAAGAGGGACTGCGTTTGACGATCCGGTGGTACGTGGAGAATGACGCTTGGCTTCAGAAAGTCACCAGTGGAGAATATCGAAGATATTATGAACGCATGTACGGAAACCGGTGAACCGGGAGACTCATGATCGCCGTCCGCGCCGAACATCTGTCCAAGAGCTATCGAATCTATTCCAAACCCTCGGCCCGCCTTCACGAACTGCTCACCTTCAATCGAATGGTTCGCCACAAAGATTTCTGGGCGCTCGACGACGTGACTTTCGAAGTGGAGCGCGGAACCACCGTCGGCATCATCGGCGTGAACGGATCGGGCAAGTCGACGCTCTTGCAGTTGGTGGCCGGAATTCTGCAGCCGACGCGCGGCGCGGTGACGGCGGGGGGGCGCATTTCCGCGTTGCTGGAGTTGGGTTCCGGATTCAATCCCGAATTCACCGGTCGCGAGAACGTATACATCAACGCCGCCTTGCTGGGATTCAGCCGCGCCGACATCGACCGCCGCATGTCGTCCATCGAACGCTTCGCGGAGATCGGCGATTTCTTCGATCAGCCGGTGAAGACGTACTCCAGCGGCATGTTCGTGCGGCTGGCGTTCTCCGTGGCCATCAACGTCGATCCGGATATCTTGGTGGTGGACGAGGCCCTCGCGGTCGGCGACGCCGTCTTTCAGCATCGCTGCATGCACAAGATTTTGGAAATGAAGAAATCCGGAAGAACGATCTTCCTGGTCTCGCACGACAATTCCGCCATCAAAAAACTCTGCGATGCGGTGCTGCTCCTCGACGGGGGGCGCTCGCTGGGCATGGGTTTGGCGGACAACATGGTTCAGAAGTATGTGGAGCTGACTTACGAGCGGGAAAGGAAATACGCCGCCGGTTCGGCGCCGGCGCCTTCGGAAAATAATAATCAGCCACGCAACTTCTTCGATATTCCGGAAGAGGAAGCGGTGGGCACCATTCCGAACATCGATCACCGCTTCGGCGACCAGCGAGCGGTAATTCTAGGAATCGAAATCTACGGCGAGCAAGGGACGCCGCAGAGATCTTTTTCGCCCACCGAGCGGATCATCGTGCGCATCACCGCAAGATTTCATCAAGCCTTGCAGCAGCCCATGATTGGATTCGTTCTCCGCGATCGACTCGGCATCGATTTGACCGCTACAAACACAGAGTACGATGAAATGCCGCTCGGAAAAATAAACGCCGGAGAAACTCGCACCGTCGATTTTGAAACCAAGCTGCCGCACCTTCGTCCGGGAAACTATTCCATTTCACCGGCCGTGGCCGATGGCACTGCGTATCGTCATGTGATGTGCGATTGGATCGACAACGCCGTCGTCTTCTCGGTCGAGACGGGCGAACTGGTGCATGGGCTGCTGCGTTTCGATGTTTCGGTCAAGGTGCGGTGATGGCTGGCGCTGGTGGGGGAATCAGCTTGACAGTCTGAGAGACAGGGGATGACAATGCGACGCTTAAGGCCGCCGCTTGCAGAATTTGAATTTTCAAATTATCAAACAGAAATAGTTGTCGGTTGAGACCAACCCATTAACGCATGAGCGAGACGAATAAAACCACGCTCTCATTCACCGGGGAAAGATTCATTCCCGGCGAAGGAGGATCGCGCATCGCTTACGAACACTACCACCGCTACTTCTTTGCGCGGCATTTGGCAACGAAGAAAGCCGTGCTCGATCTGGGCTGTGGAGAAGGCTACGGATCGCATCTGTTGGCCGGCGTGGCGGAGCGAGTCACCGGTGTCGATCTTTCCGCTGAAGCGGTGGAGCATGCGCGCTCGCGATATGTCGGGGCGAATCTCGAATACCGGGTGGCCGACTGCCGAACCACCGGACTCCCGGATCAGCACTTCGATCTGGTGGTGTGCTTTGAAATGGTGGAACACATCGCCGATCACGACCGCCTTCTCAGCGAAGTTCGGCGAGTGCTCAAGAAGAACGGCGTATTTGTGGTCTCGTCTCCCAACAAAGAGTTCTACTCGGACCTCGAAGGATTTGAAAACCCCTTCCACGTGAAGGAACTTTGCCTTCGCGACTTTCAGCATCTTCTTCGGCGAAACTTTGCGGAAGTGGTGATGTTTTCGCAGAGCCTGTGTTTTGGTTCCGTGATGTGGAGAATTCTTGAAGATCGATCGGAATCCGCCTTGCGCTCCGAGTTGATCGAAGTGGAAGGGAAGCGCGATAGATCTTCGTTCCACTTCGAGCCGGTGGAAGGGCGAACCAAGTACGTTGTAGCGGTGTGCTCCGCTCAACCGCTGGAGGCCGTGACTCGATCGTTAATGCTCTCCTGTCTGAACGACACCGGTGAAACCGCGCTCAAGGAGCTGGAGAAACATAATCGCGATTTGACGCAGATGGTCGACACGCTGCACGGGCATCTCCGAAATGCCGGCAACATGCTCATCGACAAAGACAATCGAATCGCTCAGCGAGACATTGCCATTCAGGAAAAGGAGAGCCACATTGCGGTCCTGCATCAAGTGATCGAAGGCAAGGACAAGGTAATCGTCGATAAGGACGCGGCCCTGCAGAATCTGGCGCAAGGTTTGGCGGAGAAGGATCAAGCCATTCAAGACCGCGATCAGCTTATCGGCGGCTTGCAGCAGGGAATGCAAGTGCTCCGGGAATTTGAGTGGAAGGTGAAGAGTTCATGGGCATGGAAGATGTACCGGGCGTTTCTGCGTCCCATCCGGCTGCTGTTTCGGCGAGGCGCCGCTTCGTGAACACAAGTCTCTCCCGGAAATCCGTGGTCAAGATCTCCATCGTCATCCCCACCAAGAACGCCGGACCGGA
>CAZIDA010000081.1:0-9789 GCA_964537865.1 uncultured Acidobacteriota bacterium | reverse complement strand
GGTTGCCGCGCTGTGTGGCGTCGAGGACGCGGCCGGTGATTTGATTGATCTTTCCAATCAGATACTCGTGCATCAAATCGTAGCGCCAAGGATCTTCATCCTGAATTTCCCGGACCAGCCGCGCATTGACGAGCGAATTCACGATGCGTTCGGTGGCCGCCCGGCTGCGCTGGATTCGCTTCGCCATTTCGTCGAGCGGCAACGCGCAACGCATGTTCTCTTCAGAAATCAAGCAGCGCAGCGCCAGTTTGACGCCCTCCGGATCGTTGGACGCTCGGATTACATCTTCCAAGAAGCTATAGACCAACGGCTCCTTGCCGCCGGCGCGACGATATTCGCGCAGCGTGAAGATTTGCTTTTGCTGGATCCGCTCTCCCACGATTTGCAGTTCCGACGGCAGGATGGCGCCCCCGACCGCCAGATCGTGCGCTACCGCCCGGCTCAGCCCGGACTCAAGAGGAAGCCCGGCCTTCTCCGCCGACCTTTCGAAAATCTCGGTCGCGCGATTCTCATCGAAATGGCGCAGGTGAAAGAGCCGTGCGCTGCGCAACGGGTCGGGAATGCGCGCGTCGAACTCCGCGTTGATGAGATAGATGAAATCGCTGCGCAGTGAGAGCAGAAATCGCACCGGGGACTCTGCATCGTGATACGAGGTTTCAATGAAGGCGAGCAGCGGCTCTCGCTCGGCCGCGGTCTTGCGATAAATGAAGCTCTCTTCAAATTGATCGAAGATCAAAATGATTTCACCGCCCAATTCGCGCGAGGCTCGGCGCAAAAAGGACAGAGGTGCCTCGCCGCTTTGCGGGCGAATTTGCGCGCGCCGGGCACACTCTTCCATCACGAGATTCAACGGATCTTTGTAGGACCGGCAGTACACCGGCACGTAGCCGGCTTCCCACAATCGCGGGATCACGCCGGCCCGGAGCAGCGACGTCTTGCCGCAACCGGAATCTCCAAACAGAACGCCGAAGCGGATGCCCGGCTGGGTGATCAGATGAAAGAGCGCCGCCTGCTCTGCGTCGCGACCGTAAAATCGATTGGAGTCCGCCTCCAAAAAAGGAAGCAGACCTCGAAACGCCACCCCGGCGGGGGGTTGAACTTCTTTCTCTTTCGCCCTTGCCATTGAAAGGACGAAGAGCGCAGCCGCCAGAATCGAAACCACGAAGAGAGAAACTTCAATCTTCAATCCCGCTCCACGCATTGGCAGCAGCCAAAGGCCGATGAGCGACACCATCAAGCTCAGCCCCGCGATGATCAGCGAGACCCGACAAAGGCGCATAAGTAAACTCCGCCCGTTGCTGGAGAACGCGCGCCGAGGCTCAGCAGTCAAAGTAGGCGCTGAGTCCGAATATTCCACAAAGGATTTTTGAAAATCCGCGCTCCGCGCCACCGGGGGTTCGAGATGATTTCTGACGCGCTTCAAGTCTTCCAACAAAAGCTCCGCCGTCGAATAGCGGTTTGATCGAGAGGCCTCGAGTGCCTTTCGAATCACGCTTTCCAACTCGAGCGGGACATCGTCGCGGAACGATCCCATCGGCGGCGGAGCGTGGTTCATGGCTTGACGCAGGTTGGCAGCCGAGGAGTTCGCGTCAAAAGGTCGGCGCCCGGTGATCATTTCAAAAATGACCACGCCCAAGGAAAACAGATCCGTCTGCGCGTCCAACGCTTCTGCCCGGACTTGTTCGGGAGACATGTAGCCGATGGTTCCGGAGACAGGCTCTCTCAAAATGAAATTGTCCCCGCCCGCACAATTTAGCGCCTGCCCCGAAAATAGCCGCGGTGTTCTCTGCGCATCCTCTGCCCGCCGTGGCGGGCCTCTGCGTTGAACGGCCTCGCCGGCATGCAAAACCTTTTCATGGCCTTGGGTGCGCCGGCGGCTTTTGGATAATTCCTCCTGAACCGAATTCGTTTCCTCGATCGAATCGGGCGCCCCTCGTTTCAACCACCGGCTGAGACCGAAGTCGAGAACCTTGATGTTGTCTTCACCGGTGATCATGATGTTGGTAGGCTTCAAGTCGCAATGAATGATCCCTCGCCCGTGCGCGGCTTTCAGCGCGTCAACCAACTGGATGGCGTAATCGAGAGCCGTGGCAATGGGAAGAAGCCCGCGCGAAATCCTTTCGGCAAGCGTCGCACCCTCCACGAACTCCAGCGCCAGGAAGATCGAGCCATTCTCTTCACCCAATTCATAGAGCGTCGCAAGATGCGGATGATTGATCGTCGCGGCCCGTTGCGCTTCGTCGATCAAACTCTGCTGCGCCTCTGGACTGTCGAATAAATCCGGTCGAAGGATCTTGATGGCCACGGTTCGCTGCAGCTTCACATCCAAGGCCAGATACACCTCCCCGCGGCCTCCACTTCCCAGGCGATCGAGAATTTGATAATGAGAGATCTGCAAGTTCATGCCATCTCCTGCGGATAGCGGGCCTCCGATTTCTATCCTGGAGAAAGAGCTGGGCCGGCGGTTTTGCGGAAAGTGTAGCACTATTGGCTTCGCAGGGATAGGGAAGGAAAATCAGTCGGTTCGGCCAATCCAATACGAATGAACGAAGTGATGGAAAATATCTAACCCGAAAATAGAAAGGAACGTTTAACACAACCCCTTCAGGGTTGTGTCGCTGGGGCGATCCGTTACCCAGCCCTCCGCGGAGGACTGGGCTTTGGATAAGCTTCTTCAGCTCGGCCTGGGCGTGCCGATCACTTCTTCCCCACCGCCAATGCGGCGCCGGTGTCGCCGTAGAAGCGGACATGCGTAGTGACACCGTTGCGGGTGCTCAGCAAGATGAACTGGGTTTGATAGACGCCGCCCGCGTTGCCGTCGGCAATTTGCGGAAAGACGATGGGCGCCGGGGCCGGCTGGTTGAAGTCGGCAATCGGAAACGTCGAAATCAGAAAATCGTTCCGCTCGTTATACAACGTCCGCACTGCCAGGGCGACAAAGGGTGTCGAGGAAGAGATGTCAAGCACTCCCGTAAACTCCGGTGGCAGCCCTGAGATCAGCGTGTCCACAAAGGTTCCAATCATGCCGTGCGGCTTGATGGTTATGGGGCCTTGGTTGGAGCCCTCGGGCGTCGCGCCGTCGGTCTTGAGCGAAATCAGATTGACGGTCATGTTCCCATCTGAGGGATTGGCAATGGCCAAGCCGGTGCTGTGCCCCCAGGACTTGTCCACGTAAATGCGCGCGTGAGTCGTAGGTGTTCCCGAAGGCACGCCGGACTCCGTCACCAGCACTCCGGATTGCGTGAAGCCGAACACCCCCGCCCCCACTGGCGCCGACGAGAATGGAGCCGGAACCAGCGTCACCGAACCGGCGTTCCAGTCCACCGGCGAGCCGTCCGTCTGCAGCACATAGACGCCGCCCGGAGGTATGCTGTAGCTGAAGCTCGTTCCTGTGGTTCCGTCCAGAAGGCGGACCGACAGCGGCTCTCCATTCCCATCATTGATAAAGAGAGTCCCCGCCTCCGTCATATTCGATGTGTTCATCAACAACAACATGGTCTTCCACCCTCCGCCATCCACTAGGCGCGGGAAGATGAGAGTTGCGCTCGACAATCCCTCCGTCAAATCCGCCGACGGCGTGCTGGTATAGAGGTTCTCGCCGCGCTGATTGGTGGTCATGCGCAATGCCAGGACTGACAGCGGTTGGTCGCTGGCGATTTCCAGCGAACCAAAACCGAACGCCGTTCCAAAGTCCGGGGGGAAGTTGAAGTTCGGCGTCACCTCCGCCAATTGATCGATGAACTTCGCAAAATGCGCGCGCGCCGCCAGATGCCCCGTTCCCGAAGCTAAGGTTCTTCCCATCGAATCGCGCAACGTGTAGGTGATGGTGGCCGTGGAGCTGCCCATGTTCACGGCTGCAATCCCCGTATTGAACGACAGCGTCGCGGCGTTCTGATCGTTATTCTTCGAGGCCACTCCGGTGCGATAATCGATGAAGATGCGCGTCGCCGTTGTCGGCGGTGATGCCGGCACCGGCGTTTCGCTGACCACGATGCCGTTCTGCCGCAACACAAAGATGGCGGTCCCATAAATCTGACTCGTCACGGCCACATCAAAAGCCCCGGTCTTGCTCATTCCCTCATCGACGGTGGCATATCCGGCTTCGAGTGTCCCGGTGCTGGCGTAAGTTTCCGTGGTCTCCGCCCCCCCTTCCGGCAATGAAAAATCCGTTGAAGTGCTGGGAGTGTTGGTGATCGTCAAGGTCCCCGTGTCGGCGGTGCGGGTGTTGTTTCCTTCGTCGAGTTCCGCGATGGCGTTGTTCTTGTCCGCGATGCCGCCAAGATAGTACGTCCCCGGGGTCAAGCTCGTCGGAACCGCGATCAATCCATTGCATTCCGCCGAGGCGCCCGAGGCCAGTCCCAACGAAAAATCACAGTTCCATCCGGTGTCGGTATCTGTCGGCGCGATCACCGCATCCGTGGAAAAGTAGAATCCCAACAAAAACGGATTGGCGGGCCCGGATCCGATATTGGTGACCCGGGCATACACATCGACTTGTCCCCCCATGACGCCCGAGGTGGACGCCCGCAATTCGCTGATCACCAAGTCCGGCTGCGACGTGGAGCTGGCGGCGCCCTGAGTCACCGTGAAAGTTTGACCGGCCACGGTGAGCGTTCCCGTGCGGGAGCTGCTCGAAGAATTCGCCGCCACCGTGTAGCTGACGCTTCCGTTCCCGGATCCGCCGCTGGAAGCCGGCAGTGTGATCCAGGCGGCATGGCTCGACGCCGACCACGCGCAACCGGTGAAGGTGGTCACGTTCACAGTGCCCGCGCCTCCGGCTGCAGTGAAGGCCTCCGCAACGGGAACGATCGTGAACGTGCAGGTCCGCTCGCTGATGGTGAGATCGAGCGAACCCGAAGTTCCCCCACCGGGGCTCGGCGTAAACACGGTGATCGAAGCGTGCCCGGTGTCCGCGATATCCGTCGAAGGAATCGTCGCCGTCAGTTGGGTGTTGCTCAAGTAAGCCGTCGGTCGCGTCGCTCCATTCCATTGCACCACGGACGTGGGAACAAAACTCGTCCCCGTGACGGTCAGCGTGAAAGTGATGCCGCCCGCCGTGCGCGTGTTGGGATTGATGCTGCTGAGCGTCGGGACGGGATTCATAATCGTAAAATTGACGCCGCCTGAAGTTCCTCCCCCGGGCGCCGGATTGAAGACCGTGACTGAGACGGAGCTGACGCTTGCCAAATCAGAATCGAGAATCGCCGCGCGCAATTGCGTGGCGCTCACAAAAGTCGTCACCCGATCTGACCCGTTCCAACGGACAATGGAGCTTGAAACGAAATTAGTCCCGTTCACCGTCAGCGAAAACGCAGCACCGCCGAGCACGGCGCTCGAAGGAGCCAGACTCGCCACTGTAGGCACGGGGTTGTTGCCGCTCACATTAAAGGGCACTCCCCCCGAAGTTCCACCCACCGGCGGCGGGTTGAAGACCGTGATCGTGGCCGTCGTTGCCGAGGCAATGTCGGAGGCCGGAATCGCAGCCGTCACTTGCGTGCTGTTGACATAAGTGGTCGTCCTTGCCGAGCCGTTCCATTGCACCACCGATCCATTGACAAATCCGGTTCCATTCACCGTCAAGGTGAAAGCAGCGCCACCTACTAGCGCTCCCGTGGGATTCAAACTGGTGATCCCTGGCGTTCCATTGTTGATCGTCACCGTTTGGGCGTTGGACTCTCCCCCTCCTGGGGCTGGATTGAAAACCGTCACACTGGCCGTTCCACTAGCGACGATGTCCGCCGCGTTGATGGTCGCCAGCAGCGCCGTGCTGCTCACGTATGTCGTGGGACGCGCCGACCCGTTCCAGCGCACCACCGAAGCGGCCAGAAAATTCGTGCCATTCACCGTGAGCGTGAACGACGCGCCGGCCGCCACGACAGTCGACGGACTCACGCTAGTCGTCGTGGGAGTTGGGTTAACGCCCATGGTGAACGTTTGCGCATTCGAGGTTCCCCCGCCCGGCGCCGGATTCATGACTGTGACCGCCGCGGTTCCCTCCGCCGCCACATCCGCTGCCAGAATGGACGCCCGCAGTTGTATTGAGCTGACAAAGGTGGTCAAGCGCGCCGCTCCATTCCATTGCACGACCGAGGTGCTGACAAAACCGGTTCCATTCACCGTGAGCGTGAAACCGGAACTCCCCGCCAATATCGAAGTGGGACTGATGCTGGTCGTCGTGGGCGCCGGATTGGTGATCGTAAACGTTTGGGCATTCGAAGCGCCTCCTCCGGGGGCTGGATTCAGCACAGTCACATTCACGGTCCCTGCTGATGCCACGTCCGTCGCCGGGATAGAGGCCGTCACCTGGGTGGCGCTCACATACGTGGTCGCGCGCGCCGCTCCATTCCATTCGACCGTTGAATTGGAAACAAAATTGGTTCCGTTCACCGTCAGCGTAAACGCGACATCTCCCGCCAAGGCCGTGGACGGACTGAGACTGGTCGTCGTGGGGGTCGGATTGTTGATCGTGAAAACCCGCGCGCTGGATACACCGCCGCCAGGCGTGGGATTCGACACCGTGACGCTGGCTGTGCCGCTCCCGGCAATGTCCGCTGCCGTGATCGTGGCGGTCAACTGAGTTCCACTAACAAAGGTGGTCGCGCGATCCAGCCCATTCCATCGCACGACGGACGCGCCCACAAATCCCGTCCCGTTTACCGTGAGCGTGAAGGCTGCTCCACCAGCAATCGCACTGCTGGGATTGATCGTGGTCAGCGCCGGCACGGGATTGTTGATGAGGAAGGTCTGGGCGTTTGAAGTTCCCTCGCCCGGAGCCGGATTGTGAACCGTCACCGACACGTTGCCGGCCACGGCAATATCCGCTGCCGGAATGTCGGCGGTCAACTGAGTCGCGCTCACATAGTGCGTGGTGCGCGCCGCCCCGCCCCACTGGACCACGGAGGTGCTCACAAAATTGCTTCCATAGACCGTCAGGGTGAAGGCCGCGCCCCCTGCCAGTGCGCTTGCTGGACTCAAACTGGTCGTCGTCGGCAACGGATTATTGATCGTGAAGGTCGCGGCGCCGGATGTTCCGCCTCCCGGCGCCGGGTTGAATACCGTCACATTCACCGTTCCCGCCGCAGTGAGATCTGACGCGGAAATATCCGCGGTCACTTGCGTGCTGCTCACAAAATGCGTCGTCCGCCCCACCCCGTTCCATTGCACCGACGAGTTATTCACAAAATTCGTCCCATTGACAGTCAGTGAAAAGGCCCCATCCCCCACGGTCTTGGAGGTGGGACTGAGTGTGGTGATCGTGGGCACCGGATTCACGCTGATGCTGAAGCTCTGCCCGTTGGAGGTCCCGCCCCCCGGGGCGGCGTTCACCACGGTCACCGTGGCCGTCCCCTCCGCGGCCACGTCCGTTGCCGGAATGGACGCCTGCAACTGCGTGCCGCTCACATAGGTGGTCGTGCGATTCGAACCGTTCCATTGCACTTGCGAGGCGTTGACAAATCCTGTTCCGTTCACCGTCAACGTGAAGGCCGCGCTGCCCGCCAATATCGAAGTCGGACTTAAACTCGTGATCGTAGGCGACGGATTATTCACCGCCAACGTTTGCGCGTTGGTGGTTCCTCCTCCCGGCGCTGGATTCATCACCGTAACTGCGATATTGCCTGCCGTCACTAAATCTGTCGCGGGAATGGAGGCGGTCAACTGCGAACTGTTTACGAAGGTTGTTGTTCGTGCCGCCCCGCCCCACTGCACCACCGAACTCGGCACAAAGTTCGTCCCGTTCACGGTCAGGGTAAATGCCGCGTCCCCGGCATTCTTCGTCGTGGGAGAGATGCTGGTCGTGGTGGGCGTGGGATTGTTGGTGGTAAACGTTTGCGCATTCGATGTCCCGCCTCCCGGCGCCGGACTGACTACCGTCACATTCGCTGTCCCGCCTGAAGCAATGTCCCCCGCTGTGATGTCTGCCGTCACTTGCGTCCCACTCACATAATGCGTCGTGCGCGCCGACCCGTTCCATTCGACCACCGACGTCCCGATGAAGTTCGTCCCATTCACCGTGAGGCTGAACGCAGGCCCGCCTGCTATGGTGCTCGCTGGATCGATGTCGGTGAGCGTGGGAACGGGGTTGTTGCCGCCAGTCAAAGTCATCGTGCCCGCAGCGTACGTTGTTGGAAGTGGATTGGCGCTCGCATCGGAAACTTCTTGTGCAAGCGGCACGGGACCAAAGCCAACTTGAGTTGTTGTTTCACCGATCGCTGCGGCCGTGGTAAACGTGATCTGGACGAGTTCATCCGTTCCCGCCGCAAAGGTGGTCGGTGGTGAAGTAATAGGCAGACTCAAAATGATTCCAAGCTTTCCCTCACTCACTTTCGAAGCGTTTGTTAAGAGGCTGCCGGATGGCGCGCCGCTTCCCAAAGTAGCGCGAGGGTTGCTCAGGATTGTCGGATCGAAAATAACGCTGAACTGCGCTCCTACTTCATTTCCCTGAGCGGCCAAAACGATCGACACTGTATTATCGATGCCTCGAGTAAATGTGGTGTCCACAGCGCGGATCTCTCGCGATTGCGCTGCAGCGGTTTGTCCCAAAATCACCAAGACAAGAAGAGCAAGGGCAAACAGAAAGAGAAGCTGGCGGATGAGTGACATGACAGGCCTCCCAGTAGAAGGTTTCCACGCAAATTTACACTGCGACCTGGAACAGTAAGAGCATGGGGGGTTGGGGGGTGGAGTAAGTTAACAGGGAGGGTCTTCGGATTTCTTAGAAAAACCCTCGGATCGATCAAATGAAGCCGCGATCACTTCCTGCGGCGGCACTTACTCGCAGATACGATAAACCAAATTCGATGAAAGTCAAATCGCTTTTTAAGAATTTTGAGCTATCAATTTCGCTAAAACGAACAACATAGCTCATGCCGGCCCAACAACCATCGGCCAAAGGAGTTCTTGCGTCTTCATTTCATCTTCCGCCGCCGGGGCCAAAGCGAGATCCGTATATTGATGTCGTTGCGGGTCGCGCTTGATTTTTCGATAGGTCACCCACAGCCGCGAGTAGAGTGACATCCACCGGATCTGTTTTCCAACGGCTCCGACAAAGTATTTCGGATAAAACGCCCACAGTGATTCCAGCGGTGAGCCGGGCCGGCGATCGCGTCGCGATTTCATCCTCAAAAATCCGCCTTCGAGCGGATGCACCTTCTCAATGCCGATGCAGCCTTTGAACCAAGTCATGAACAAGATGGCTTTGCCGGGACTGGTGCCGGTGGCCATGGCGCGTCGCAGCACCGTTTCCATGTGCTCGGGCGTGTAGTAAATTTCCCAGGCTTGCCGATAGACTTGCTCCCATTCCTCGCGCGACATCTTAGGATGCAAACTTACCGCGTGGTTAAGGTCGTACTTGTTCAAGTCCGAATCCAACCAAGCCCCGGTCTTGTGGAGCCGCTGATGATCTTCAGATCCCGGCAACGGCGTGAGATAGAAGAACTCCATGAGATCGACGGGCAGTTCTTTTTGGATGATGCGAATGTCGCGCCGGATAGATTCCGGCGTGTCCTCAGGAAATCCGAAAATGTATCCGCAGTAAGTCAGAATCTTCGCCTGTTTCCACGCGAGCAGCATCCTGCGATACTCGGCAATCTTGTTTTGTCGCTTCTTGACGCCAATCAAACTCGAGGGATTGATGTTCTCCAGCCCGATGAAGACGCGCTTGACGCCGGCTCGCGCGGCTTTTTCGATAAAGTGTGGAAGCTTGTGACACAAGGCGTCGACTTGAATGATGAAGCGGATTCGCAGCTTTTCCACCTCGCGCAGATAGATCAAGCGATCCAGCACCGGTTC
>CAZIDA010000080.1:0-9799 GCA_964537865.1 uncultured Acidobacteriota bacterium | reverse complement strand
ACGGGGCGGCAACCGGGCTCACCTGAGCTCCGAAGCACCCCGTCTACTCGACCGGGGCGAGAGCCCCGGGGAATCCGGCGTCGTACCCATGGAGCCCCGGAGGGGCGAGGGACATGGCCCGATCCTCTTGGAGACGAGGTTGCAATCGGTTCAAATCTTAATGCAACCCCTTCAGGGTTGAATGGTTGTGGGGAATAATTCGCTACCCAGGGTGGTCCGCCCAAGAGCGGGCGGACAACCCTGGGCTACTGAAGGCGTCCCTTGCAGGGACCACCTGCGATCCAACTCGATCCCATCAATCATTTTCAAGCCTTGAGTGGTCGCCGCGGCGACCATGCGGGACTGCTCTCAACATGCGTACAGTTGCTCTCATTATGAGAGCGAGAGCCGGCGCCTTGGCAGACGTGCTGTTTGGGAAGGGGCGCGGCGCGCTCCTGGCGCTGCATTACGGCCACCCCGATCAGTCCTTCTACTACCGAGAATCACGCGTCAATTGAATGGCGCGAGCGTGGGCACGCTGCAGCGCGAGTTGGACACCCTATCTCAACTCGGGCTGATCGACCGACGATCGGGAAGCAGGTCTTCTACCGCGCTAATCGCAATCATCCGGTCTTCCCGGGACTGTGGTCCCTAGTGGCGAAGACCGTTGACGCGATTCAGAATGGAGCAACTCCGTGAGGAGCGGCATCTTTGTAGTTCGTCGGGTCCTTTTCCTTCTTTGTCGAATCAAGCTCCGTAGGAGCGACATCTTTTTAGAATCTATCCGGTATTTTGGACGAGGATGTCGCCCCGCTGGGGCTCGCGTTGGTTGTTCAAAATCTGAATCTCGTTTCTATAAAGATGCCGCTCCTCACGGAGCTCGGCTACGGCAGAGGCAAGCTGGGGTAGCCGCGGTGTCCGCTGCGGTGGACACCACGGCTGCCCGATCTTAAGAATATCGCCCCAGGCGATCAATCAAGAGTTCGAAAAACCGGGGCGCGTCGATGGAGAGGGCGACGTGGGCGTTGGGGGCGTGGCCGGTCACATGCCAACGATCGCACACGGTTCGTCCCTGCGTCAGTCTTCCTTCCAGTTCGATTCCCACGTGCATTTCTTCAAACTGAAACATCGACCGGTCGATGACGGCGGCGACGGCGCACGGGTCGTGCAGCGGCGGTCCTGCCATGCCGTACTTGACGCGATGGTGCTCTTGAAAAAACTCCATCAAGTCAGCCGCGGCAGCCGCCGTCTTCGTGCCGAGGGCGCGGATTCTCTGGAGACGCTCCGGCAGAACCAGGGCTTGATGCGTCACATCGAGACCGATCATCCAAATGGGAACGCCGCTACGAAAGACCACATCGGCGGCGTGAGGGTCGACGTAGATGTTGAACTCGGCGGCCGGCGTGGTGTTTCCCTCGGCGATGGCGCCGCCCATCAAAACGATTTCACGGATCTTTGGCCGAATGCGCGGCTCTTTGAGGAGCGCCGCCGCAATGTTGGTGAGCGGGGCGGTGGGTATCAGCGTGATGGGATCTTTCGTGGAAAGAAGTTCATTGATTAGGAAGTCGACGGCATGACGCGGCTCCACCGCGCGTTTCGGCTCGGGCAAATCCGGACCGTCGAGTCCGCTCTGGCCGTGCACCTCTTCCGCCGTCAATAATTCCTTCACCAGCGGACGCGACATGCCGGCGTACACCTTGACGTGATCCAACTTACCGAGCTCGCAAATCTTCAGGGCGTTTCTCGTCGTCTTCTCCACCGAGACATTTCCGGCAACGGTGGTAATGCCCCGCACTTCCAATTCCGGCGACGCCCCGGCCAGCAAGATCGCAATGGCGTCGTCGTGTCCGGGATCGCAATCCAATATGACCGGGATGGGCATCGTATTCGCTCCTTGGGTGAAGAGTCGCAAGAGACGGAGCAAGAATCGGATTCACAGATCCATCACGTGGAATAATCGCAACGGGTGTGTCCCGAGAATGCCGATCTGCCGTCCCGCAAGGCGGGTCCCGCAGGGCGGGACTCGTTCGATCTTTTTGCGGCTTTCCCCGGACTTACGTCCCGGGCTAGAGATCTGGCGCCCTGCCGGGCTTGCATGTTAGCAGAAGTCGACGCTCTCATGCACTTTGGTTCCGCTATGGATGATCGAGAAATAGAGTGACCCCCGCAAGAATCCATGGCGCTGTTCGGTGATGGTGGCCGGGGTGGACACCGCGGGCCGGTGGGCCCTGGTCTCGCTCTTGAAAATGATCTACTGCCGAATCTTCGATCTTTGCAGCTTCGCCGCTTGTAAAATTGATTTTCGAGAATTGAGCCCGAGCCTAATCCGCCTCCTGTGGCTTCGCCACTTCATATTGCGGAAAGGCTCTGCCTTTCCGGAAGAGAGCCTCTCTGAGTTTTGTTTCTTTATCTTTGGGCGAGGCTCAGCCTCGCCCAGGAAAAAGAAAAAATTGAGGTGAATATATTAGCCTCTTGACCGGAAAGCCATAGGCTTTCCGCAATAACCGGCGGCGGAGCCGCAGCCCTCTTCAGGCTAGCGGCAATTTCTTCTCACAAGAGATTCCCTTGAGGTAGTGGGAGAGTTTCAACGTGGCAAATACATTCTATGCATGAACCGTCCCGATACATCGAGGCGCCACTCTTGAAATCGACTTGCCCTTGATCCTCACCTGTCATATGTTCTGATGACAAACAATGGTATAATTTGCGCCTCCTGTGGTAGCACTGGCCTCGGACACAAAGAATGGTCCCTACAAAATCAGCTCCTCTCCTGGCGTGGCGGCATGTTGAGCCGTTATGGCGGCGTCCGAGCCGCCAGGCGAAATCCGCCGCAGGCGGATTGGGCGGTTCTAAGTTCCAGGAGGATTAGCAGGCGAAATCTCCGTTCTCTGGAGTCCGCCAGGCTCTCAAAGAGACTTGTTGGCGGACCGCCGCAGGCGGAGGCGAAGTGTATGGCGCCAGGGGCACGCGCATGGACCGCATCATGTCAGGTTGAATTGGATTCTATCGCAACCCGACCTGACGGCGACTCCAGCACCGTTCAGTGAGTAGGAAACTTTGGAAGCGCGGGGATGCCGCGGCGGATGCGCCGCGGATCTTGGTTGGTCGATTTATTTTGCGATCACCTTCAGTACATAGGGAATCAACACAAGCCGTTCCAACGGCAAGATAATTTAAAGGAGAATTCTGATGAAGCGATTACGATGTTGCCTGTCTTTATTATTGGCGTCGCTGCTGATGCTGGGAGCAGCGTCGTTACTGGCGCAGACCGGCCCCACCATCCAGTTGACCGTCGACACCACGCAGGCGCCGCAGAAAATCATCCGCACGCACGAAGTAATTCCGGTAAAGCCGGGACCGCTCACGCTGTATTACCCCAAGTGGATTCCCGGTGAGCATCAGCCCGACGGCCCGATCGCGAACGTGGCGGGACTGAAGTTCTCCGCCAACGGAAAAACCATTCCGTGGAAACGCGACTTGCTGGACGTCTTCACGTTTCACCTCAACGTGCCGGAAGGCGTGACCGACCTCGAAGCCAACTTCCAGTATCTCGAGCCCAACGGCATGGGCGGACACTACACTGCCGGCGTGTCGGCCACCGACAAGCTGGTGGTCGTGAGCTGGAACCAGAATTTGCTCTACTTGGCCGGCGTTCGGGCGCAGGATCAATCCTTCCACACGACGCTGGTTCTGCCCGAGGGATGGAAATTTGGAACCCCGCTGCCGATCGAGAGTCAATCCGGGGATCGTGTCGTCTTCAAGCCCGCCGAGCTGAATCGGCTGGTGGATTCACCGGTGATCGCCGGCGAATACTACCGCGCCATCGATATAACACCGCCGGGCGAGCCGATCCATCACGAGATCGACTTGGTGGCCGACAGCGCCCAGGCGCTCAACATGAGTCCGCAGGTGCAGGCCGGCTTGACCAACTTGGTGGCCGAGACGGGGAAGCTGTTCGGGGCGCGCCATTATCGCGACTACCATTTCCTGCTGACGCTCAGCGATTACGTGGCGCACTTCGGTTTGGAGCATCACGAATCCAACGACAGCCGCGTGGGCGAACGAACGCTGATCGGTCCGAACGCCGGGCGCATCGTGGGCAGCCTGTTGGGACATGAGTTCACGCATTCTTGGAACGGAAAATTTCGGCGCCCGGCGGATTTGAGCTCGCCGTATTACGAAGTCCCCGAGAAAGACGACATGCTGTGGGTGTACGAAGGGCTCACCGATTTTCTCGGAAACGTGCTGGCGACGCGCAGCGGTCTGTGGACCGACAAGGATTACCATCAGTACATCGCGGGCGTGGCGGCGTCGCTCGGACCGGGACGACCGGGTCGAACCTGGCGACCGTTGCTGGATACGGCGGCGGCCGTGCCTGGAATGTTCGGCTTCGGCGGTTGGATGAATTGGCGCCGCGGCACTGATTATTATCCGGAAGGCGACCTGCTGTGGCTGGAAGTGGCGACGATCATCGATCGCGAAAGCCACGGCAAAAAGTCGTTCGACGATTTCTGCAAGCTCTTCTACGGCGGACCGAACAATGGGCCGCAGTTGAAGCCGTTCACCTTCGACCAGTTGGTGGCGGCGCTGAACGAAGTCGTCCCGTACGATTGGGCAAAGTTCTTCCACGAGCGATTGGATTCGACTTCACCCGAAGCGCCTGTCGGCGGTTTGCAGGCCGGCGGCTGGAAAGTGGTGTACAACGACAAACCGGTGCACGAACCGCGGCCGCGATTTGGCGGCATGGTGGATGCGACCTACTCCATTGGATTGACAGTGGCGCGCGACGGCCAGGTGTTTGATTCGATCTGGGACGGGCCGGCGTTCAAAGCAGGCGTCACGCCGGGCATGAAAGTGCTAGGCGTGAACGGACGCATCTTCTCTGCCGATCAGCTCAAAGATGCAATCAAGGAAAGCACCACGAGCACCAAGCCCATCGAGCTGCTTGTGGAAAATGACAATTACTACAAAGTCTGCTCCATCGATTACCACGGCGGTCCGCGCTTTCCGCATCTGGAGCGCGAGGCGAATACGCCGGATTATCTCGACTCGAATGTCTTGAAAGCACGCGCCCAGCACGAAGAGGCGAAAGAGAAGACGGAAGAGAAGAGCCGGTAAAGGGGATTCATCATTGGATCGTATTTATCGTGTTGGAATGATTTCAGCGCCCACGGCGCTGCGGCTCAAAGCCCAATGTTGCTCCGATCCGCCGCGGCGGAGAGGAGCTACGTTGGGGGATGAATCCAGGCAGGCCGCAACCCCGATGGGGTTGTGGCGCGGGTCGGGAACGGATTACCCAGGGTAGCTCCGATTACATCGGAGCAACCCTGGGCTGTGTGCCGCTGCCTCTTCGAGGCAGGGATTCATGCCCGCGCGACATTGGGGCCGCCCTACGAGGCATCTCGATATTGTGGAATGGTCGCAGGAGCTTTCTGGACTGATCGCAAGAGCCGCTGCCTCTTCGAGGCAGTAGCTCATGGTCGCCGCGGCTCTTTGATTGATTGTGAGATTCTGCGTTGAATTCTGAAAGAGCCCACGATCCGCCAAAAAGCGGGCGGATCGTGGCTACCAAAGCATCACGACTATTATCGAGGTGCCGAATTTCAGGCTCGTCGGTCTAGGAATGATTTCAGCGCCAACGGCGCTGTGGCGCAAAGCCCAATGTTGCTCTCCGCGACAGCGGAGAGCCACGTTGGGAGGCGGGAGGCGAGTTTACATGCGCCGCAACCCTGTTGGGGTTGTGGCGCAGGTCGGGAACGTTTACCTAGGGTAGTCCGCCGGAAGAGCTAGCGGAAAACCCTGGGCTGAAGGCCGCTGCCTCTTCGAGGCAGAGATTCATGCCCGCGGTGCAAAAATCGCACCGGGGCTTCCAGAGCTTCGAGGCAAACAACGCTGCGATGCCTGAACGTGTTTCGTCAAACCACGATTCCTGTCTTCATTTCACCGCATTGGCTTCCTTAATCGCCGCTTCGAGATTCTGCTCGCCTTCCTTCGCTTGCTGATCGAGATATTGGAAGACGCTGTACTCGGCAGCCGTAGGTTTCGCGTACGCGAGGTCGACGTCCGCAGCGAGATAGGCCAAATGGCTGCGCAGCTTGGTCTCGTGCAGCAGACTGCCCTCGCTCGAGTGGATGTCGAGTTGCACCAGATTTGCGATCTCGCGATTGAGAGCGTCAAGCGCGGCCGCGGCTTTGGCTTCAGCCACGTGATGTTCCTTGACCGCCGCCTCCAGCGTGTCGCGCGCCGCGATGGCTTGGTTGATGGTCTTATCGAGGGTATCGAGCGCATAATGAATTTTCAGCCCGAACTCCAGGCGCGCCGCGAGCGCTCCGGAATCCGCGTGAATGCGCGGATCCAAAGCGACCGTGAAGCGCTGTCGCTCTTTGTGTCCGCCGTAATCGAGATCGACCCAATAAGTTCCCGGCGTGACGGTCGGTCCCTCCACCGAATCATCTAACCCGCCGGCGGCAATGGGCGGCTGAAATCCCTTCACCTCGGCGGCGTCGGCGTAGCGCAGATTCCACTGGAAACGGTTCACGCCCGGATCGATGGAGGTGAGCTTCTCCAGAAAATACTGCTTCTGCTGCTCCGGCGTTTCCTCGCTGATTTGTTCTTTGGTCTTGGTCTGTTTCTTCTTCAAATGCAGATCGAAGCTTCGGACGAGTTTTCCCTGAGCGTCGTCGAACTCCATCTTCACCGGTGTTTTGCCGTCGTAGGCGGCGGGAATGTTGAAAAACACCGCGGCGCCGAACGGCGGATTCGTCCCGGCATCCGTTGGCTTGAATCCGCTTTCGGGTTTGCCGTAAGAATGAGTGAGCCACGCCTGCTGCGGCGCGAACAAGTGAGCCGCGGTCGATTCCACTTGCGGATTCTTGGTCATTTGTTCGAGCAGCGCGAGATTGTCGAGCACCCAGAAGGAGCGGCCGTGCGTGGCGACCGTCACGTCTCCCTGGCGCGCGTTGATGGCGATGTCGCGCATTTGGGCCGTGGGCAAATTGAGCGTGAGCGGCTGCCAATGCGCGCCCCCGTCGAGGCTTGCGTACACTGTGCTCTTGCCGCCAAGAAACAACAAATTCGCATCGTTCGGATCCTGCCGCACCACAAACGCGTATTCATCAGCCGGCAAGCCCGAGGTGATCGCCGTCCAATGCTTGCCGTAATCCGTCGTTTCAAAGACGTACGGTTTGAAGTCATCCCACATGTATCGCTCGGCGGTGAGATATGCCGCGCCCGCCGCGGTGCGGGACGGCTCGATGGAGCTGATTTCGGCCCACTCGGGCAGCGTGGGCGGCCGCACTGCTTGCCACTGCTTGCCGCCGTCGGTGGTCACGTGCACCAGACCGTCGTACGATCCCGCCCAGATGACGTTGCCGTCTTTCGGCGAAACTGCCAGCGACGAGAGGCACGGATAAATCTCCGCGCCCGATTGATCCAGATCGACGGGCCCGCCGGAAGGCGCCTCGGTGTTGGCCGCATTGCGCGTCAGGTCGGGGCTGATGCGTTGCCATGTCTGCCCGTAATCGTCGCTCTTGAAGACGTACTGCGAGCCGATCAACAACTCCTTCGGATTCGCCGCCGAAAAAAGAATCGGATGCGTCCACGCGAAGCGGTCCTGGAGTTCTCCCGACGAAGCGCCTTCTTGATATTCCGGCCACGGACTCACTTCTTCGTACTGGCCGGTGGCGCGATCGTATTTCAGAAAGATGCTGAAGTAACCGCTGCCAAAAGTGATGTTCGGTTTGCCAGGCTGCGGCACGGAGAAAGTGCTTTCCCCGTACGCGACGCGATGCCATGCGCTAAGAGGAACGCTTCCGCCGGTGTGCGCGCTGGGCCCCTCGAACGAGCCTTCGTCCTGCTGCGCGCCATAAATGTGATAAGGAAACTGATCGTCGAGATTGACGTGGTAGAACTGGCCGGTGGGTTGATTGTGTTCGGTGCTCCAGGTTTTGCCGGCGTCGGTAGTCACCGTCGCGCCGCCGTCATTGCCCTCGACCATGATGTTGGGATGCTCCGGATTGATCCACAGCGCGTGATTGTCGCCATGCGGCGTGCGCAATTTCTTGAACGTCTTTCCGCCATCGTGCGAAACCCACAGCGCATCCACCTCCGGCACGTAAACGGTGTTGGCGTTTTTCGGGTCAGCGAAGATGCTCATGTAATAGAAAGCGCGTTGGCGCAGCTTCCATTCTTTGTTGACGCGTGTCCAACTCTTGCCGCCGTCGTTGGAGCGGAACACGCCGCCTTCCTTGGCCTGAAAGATCGCGTAAACGACTTGCGGATTGCCGGCCGTTACGGCCACGCCGATGCGACCGAGCACGCCCTCCGGCAGACCTTTGCTGTGCGTGATGTTCGTCCAATGCGCGCCGCCATCGACGGTTTTGTAGAGGCCGCTTCCCGGCCCGCCGCTTTCGAGCGACCACGGGGTGCGATAGGCTTGCCACATGGCGGCATAAAGAACGTGGGGATGATTTGGCTCCATCACCAGATTGATGGCGCCGGTCTTGTCATCGACAAACAAAATTTTGCGCCAGGTCTTGCCGCCATCGACGGATTTGAAGACGCCGCGATCGGCGTTGGGCGCGAACACGTGGCCCATGGAGGAGGCGTAGACAATCTCAGGATTCTTCGGATCCACCACGATGTCGCTGATGGTGTGCGTGTCACTGAGCCCGGCCGCGCGCCAGGTCTTTCCGCCGTCAATCGATTTGAAGACGCCGTCACCGGTGATGACGTCGCCGCGGATGTCGCTCTCGCCGGTGCCTGCATAAATGATTTTAGGATTCGACGGCGCGACCGCGATGGCGCCGATGCTCGAGCTGGAGCCCGGAAGCTTGCCGTCGGAAATGTTCTTCCACACGAGTCCGTAGTCGGTGCTCCTCCAGATGCCGCCGCCGACCGCGCCCATGTAAAAAAGATTCGTCTCGCGGGGGACGCCGGTCACCGTCACCACGCGCCCGCCGATGTACGGCCCGACGCTCCGCCATTGAAGTTTGCTCATCAGAGTCTGCGGTGAGAGCGTGCCGGCGCTGGTCGTTATGGCCAGCGCGAGAATCGCACAGGAAATAATTAGCCCCGTGAACGCGTGCAGACACGCTTCACCGCTTGTCCATTCTCTGGACATTTTTCTACCCGAAATTTTCATTGTGAGTTTTCCTCTCCGCCTCCGCCGAAGAATCTATGCGCCGCCATGCGCCAAGTCAAGCGCAAATCGCAAGATTGCGGAGGGCTCTTGGATTGATCGTGGGGTTTCGATGAACTGTGCAAAAGCCGCGATCTGCCGATGATCTGGCGGACTCCAGGGTATGAGAATATTTTGTTTGCCGGGGAGGTCATTCACCGCAAAGCCGCCGACGCAGAGGTTGCGCAGAGAACACCCCGGCCATTTCCGGGGCATTGTGTTTTACCGCGTGCGGTCATTGTTCTGCGGGGGCCTCTCGTGTATACTCTCAACACACCAGAACAGGAAATGAAATCCGAATGGTCGGTGATGTTAGGCGGATGTTCTGCTAGGCGTTGGCCTCCCGGAAGTCATGCAGCGCGAGAAGGTCTGGACCTTCATTCCGTCTGAAGTAGCTTCAGGTCACGTTTGTTTGTATTCATCCGAATAAACACGAGAGAAGAGGAGAGAATCTCCGATGAGACGATTCAAGACGCTGGCGATTTGCATCGGTTTGCTCCTGACCTCGGCCCTCACAACTGCGCAAACGATGACAACCAGCCACGCGCCGCGCGAGGTGGTGGTGAAGGCGGGGCGGGTGCTCGATGTGCACACGGGAAAATACGCGGCGAACCAAGTCATCTGGATTGAAGGCGACCGCAT
>CAZIDA010000079.1:0-9804 GCA_964537865.1 uncultured Acidobacteriota bacterium | reverse complement strand
GCGTCACAACGAAACGCCATGACAGAAGAGAATCAGAGCAGCAATCACACCGATAGAATGAAGTCTTCACACCGTCGTTTGATCTTTGCCCTGGGTCTCGGTGTCGTTCTCTGTTTCTGTGTTCTGTCCGGTTTTATTTACGTCCGACTCAACTTTCCGACGTTTGTTCCGCCGTCGTTCGGGCGCGTACGAAAAGATTATCGCCGCTCTGACGCGTTGTTGCTGGACCGCCATCATCAAGTCCTGGACGAACTCCGCGTCGACCGCAACGCGCGGCGTCTCGACTGGATGCCGCTCGCGTCGATTTCCCCGGCGCTGAAGTCGGCGGTGATCGCGGCCGAGGATCGCCGGTTCTATCAGCATCATGGCGTCGATTGGCGCGCTTTGCTGGCGGCGGCGCGCCAGCGTTTTTCCCACCAAAGTCTGCGCGGCGCCAGCACCATCTCCATGCAGGTGGCCGCAAAATTGAATCACGCATTGCATCCGCGCGGGGCGCATCGCTCCTTCACCCAGAAGCTGGGACAACTCTTCGCGGCCCGCGATTTGGAGAAGCGCTGGACGAAGGCCGAGATTTTGGAAGCGTATTTGAATCTGGTTTCATTCCGCGGCGAGTTGCAAGGAATCGGGGCCGCGTCACGCGGGCTGTTCAAGAAAGAACCACAAGGTCTCGATGATCGCGAGTCGGTGATCCTGGCGGCGTTGTTGCGTTCTCCCAACGCGCCGCCGGATCAAGTGGCGTCGCGGGCGTGCGAACTGTCGTCCGCGATGAAGCTCGACCTGACCTGCGCTGACATCACCGCCAAGACGCGCGAGACGCTTTCCGTTCCGTACACCATCGAGCCCGAGGTCGCGCTGGCGCCGCAGGTGGCGGAGCAATTGTTGGGCCCCTTGCGGCAGCAGCCCCACGACGAGCCGCTCGAAGTCGTATCCACCTTGGACGCCGACCTGCAGCGATTTGTTCTCGAGGCGCTGCGACAGCACATTCTCACGGTGCGCGATCAAAACGTTCACGACGGCGCGGCGGTGGTGGTGGACAACAAGACCGGCGAAGTGCTCGCCTACGTCGGCAACTTGGGCGACCTGTCGAGCGCTCGATTTGTGGACGGCGCACAAGGGCGACGACAGGCGGGCTCCATTCTCAAACCGTTTCTTTACGGCATGGCCATCGACCGGCGCATCATCACCGCCGCGTCGCTCATCGACGACGCCCCGCTCGATCTTCCAGCGCCGAACGGCATCTATCGGCCCGAGAATTACGACAACCGGTTCCGCGGCTTGGTGACGGCGCGCGTCGCGTTGGCGTCGTCGCTGAACATTCCCGCCGTGAAGACGTTGCTGCTGGTGGGGGTGCCTTCGTTTTTGAAGGAATTGGACGCGCTGGAGTTTCGCGATCTTCAAGGGCCGGATTTTTACGGGCCGTCGCTGGCGCTGGGCTCCGCCGACATCACGCTGTGGGATTTGGTGGACGCGTATCGCGCGCTCGCCAACGGCGGCGTGTGGAGTCCCTTGAAATTGACGTTCGATGAAACCAGCGCCATGCCGCCGCATCGCGTGCTTTCCGCGCAAGCGGCGTTCATCATCGGCGACATTCTCTCGGATCGCGAAAGCCGCAGCGAGACGTTCAACCTGGAGAGCCCGTTGTCGACGCGCTTCTGGACCGCGGTCAAGACCGGCACCAGCAAAGACATGCGCGACAACTGGACGGTGGGATTTTCCAGCCGCTACACCGTGGGCGTGTGGGCCGGCAATTTTTCCGGCGAACCGATGTGGGACGTGAGCGGCGTCACCGGGGCCGCGCCGGCGTGGGTCGACATCATGAACTTTCTTCATCGTGACACGCCCAGCGTGGAACCCCCGCCGCCGCCCGGCGTGGTCTCAGAACAAGTTTCGCTGCCGGACCTCGGCAAAACTCGGCGCGAATGGTTCGTCCGGGGCACGCAAACGCGCATGGTCCAAGCAGCCTCCACGCCCACGAATTTTCGGATCGTTTATCCCGCCGAAGGAATGATCGTCGCGCTCGATCCCGATATCCCGGAGGAGCAACAGAAACTGATGTTCGAATATCGTCCGGCCGACCCGGCGCTGCATTGGATTCTGGATGGAAACGATCTCGGCCCGACCGGTTCTGATTTCATGTGGAGCCCGGTCCGCGGCAAACACGTTTTGCAATTGATCGACGCTTCGCGCCACGTGCTGGACACCGTGAACTTCGAAGTGCGAGGGAATCTTCGAGTCTCTTCGGTGAACCAATGAATCAATCTGTTCTTTGGAGCTGAAAAATGCAGAAGGTGAATCTCAACGAAAAATTCTCCCGGTTCCACGAACACTGGCGACCCAAGGTCATCGCGGAGATCAACGGACAAGAGGTGAAGCTGGTGAAATTCAAGGGCCCATTCGTCTGGCATCATCATGACGACGCCGATGAAATGTTTCTGACTTGGCGCGGTTCGTTTCGCGTGGAGTTCCGAGATCATACGGTCGATCTGTTTGATCTCCATCGACGATGTTTCTTCCCCTCACCGGAAGAGCCTTTCGACCTTAACAATCGCTCGGCGCTATAATTCTCGCCGGATTTGCATCGCCGTCACCGCTCGTTGATCGTCATTGATATCGAAGACCACCAACTCCAAATGACTTCTCATCAAAAGCATCGAACACCACGCATCGAATTCAGAGGCCGCCGGCGGTATCGGCTTCACTGTCTGATATTGCTGCTCGGGTCTTCCTTGGTTGTAACGATCCAGCGAATTATTCGCGGTCCGTTGATGTTGGGGTGGACCTGGATGTTTGAGGTGACGACCTATTTTCTGCGCGCTCGAGGCCGTGCCGTTTTCCGAATGTCGGACATCGAGAAAGAACGGGAATTCGTCGACGCCCTGACATTTCCATCGCCGCTGCTCTCGCGCGTGGCGGTGACACGGCAGGACAGCCCGATCAAAGGGGAGTGGTACCGACCTCCCTCGGAGCGCCCGGACGGAGTCATCCTCTATTATCACGGGGGCGGATATGCGTTCAACGCCGTCGGGCATCAAAACCTTCTGGCTTTGGTGACGTTGGCGACGCAGACGAAGCTCTTCGTGCCGGACTATCGGTTGATTCCAGAACATCCTTTTCCGGCGCAACAGGAAGATGCTGTGGCGGCGTACCGCTGGCTGTTGGATCAAGGATTTGATCCGTCAAGGATCATTCTCATGGGCGACTCCGCCGGCGGACATTTGGTGGTTTCGGCGCTGTTGGCTCTGCGCGATCAATCCTGGCCGCTTCCTTCGCTGGGCGTATGCCTTTCGCCGTGGATCGATCTCTCCAATTCCGGCGAGAGCATGTCTCGCAACGAGAAGTTCGATTGGATCAACAAACGCATGGCCGACTCCTGGGCGAAATGGTTTTGCGCGGGCAAAAATCCGCGCGACCCATCGGTTTCCCCAATCAACGTGAATTTGAGAGGGCTTCCGGAACTCTACCTTCAAGCGGGAAACGCGGAAATTCTTCACGACATGATCCGAATTTTCGAGCAACGAGCGCTGCAGCAGGGCGTTAAAGTGACGTTGGACGTCTGGGACAACATGAACCACGAATTCCATGTTTACGGCAATCTCATGCCGCAAAGCCGCGAAGCCTTAAACCGCATCGCGGAAATGGTGGGACGATTCATTCCCCCGACGCCAAATACGAAGTCCTCGTCTCCGTGAACCTTTAAGAGATAGATATCGCCGTTTGAAATGAATCAATCCCTGCTATAATTTCTGTTTTCGCAAGGAAAGTGCTTTTCTGATCGGCGTCCTGAGCGATCAGGGTGAGATTCTTCGGCCCCTACGGATTCGCCGGCATTCAAATTCGAGGTTTTTTGAACGGAAAGCGCCGACGCCAATCCGAATCGTTTGACTCGGCGCCGTTGGTTTTTACTTGGACGAAAGGGAAGTCATCATGCAAATCAGCGTCTGCAGCAAATCAGACTACGATCAAATTGTTTCTCATATCGTGGAATTTTGGGGAAGCGATCGAACGCTGGGCCTGCACCATCCCATGTTCATTCACGAATTCGGAAAGACCGCTTTTGTGATCAAGGAGGGAGAGACGGTGGCCGCGTATCTGTTTGGATTCTTCTCTCAATCCGAACCAGTCGCGTATGTCCATCTGGTGGGAGTGCGCGATTCCTACCGCCGTCGAGGCTTGGCGCGGCAACTGTATCAGCACTTCAGCGATTACGCGGCGTCCCACGGGTGTTCCAAATTCAAAGCGGTGACCGTGCCGGCCAATCGCGATTCCATCGAATTCCACAAGGCTTTTGGATTTCGGCTGCTTGGAAAGACGAATTCTTCCGACATTCCGGTGGTGGCGAATTACGCCGGCCCGCAACAAGATCGCGTGGTCTTTGAGATGCCCCTGAAGCTGAAGAAGGATGAAGGCGCTTGGCCGGTTGGCGGACACACCGCCGAATAACCGCCCTTATCCGGAAAATGTTTTGAAGGTGAATCGGGTAGCAAATTTCCGCTCGTCAACCGAGGCGCGGCCAATTTCTGTTTTGCTCGCTTTGCCGAGATGAATGGGATGAGGCCGCTTGATTGAAAGCCGCTGTCTTGATTCATCAAGCTATTCAATTCTGTTATGAGGAGAGAGTCGATGGCATACACGTTCCATGAACTCAAATTGAAGACAGTCGAGGAACTGCGAGAGATCGCGGCGGGAATTCAAGACGAAGCCGTACAAGGATACAGCCAACTCAATAAGGAGCACTTGCTCGTCGCGTTGTGCAAGGCGCTGAATATCGACACGCACGAGCATCACGAGGTCAAGGGGATCGACAAGTCCGGCCTGAAGGCGCAAATTCGGGATCTGAAGAAGAAACGCGACGCCGCGCTCACACAACACGACCACAAAGAACTGAAAACTGTTCGCCGAAAGATTCATGAGATGAAGAGGGCCATTCGGCGAGCGACGGTGTAGGTGAAATGAAGGGCGCGATGGTTGCGCGAGCGGCGTTTCTCAGTTGGCCGCGGCAAATTGGAAGATTCGATTCAAGCGCTCGGCGGTCCGCTCTCGGCCCAAGTGCACCATGATGTGAAAGAGCGGCGGACCGACGGCGCGACCGGTCAGCAGAACCCGCGCCGCGTTGATCAACAATCCCGCCTTGACTTGCTTCTCATCCGCCAAGGTTCGCAACGCCTGCTCGCTGGATTCCAACGTAAATGGTTCGAGCTGTTGCAGGCGGGTGGCTAAGAGCGGCATCAACTCTTTGAGCGCCGGGTCCTTCAAATTCTTCTTGGCGGCCGCTTCATCCGTCACAAACAAATCCGTAAAAAAGGCCTGCCCGCCTTCCGCGAAGTCGTTGATGGAATGCATGCGCGACTTCAGCAGATCAATTGTCGCGCAAAAATACTCTTTGCGGTCGCCGTCGAATTCAGCGCGCCATAGGTTTTTCGCCTCCAGAACTTTTCGCGCCAGCGGCGCCAAGCGCTCCGCGGTGGAGGCGCCGATGTACTGCCGATTCAGCCAGTCGAGTTTCTGCACGTCGAACACCGCGTTCGATTGATTGATCTTTTCCAGCGAAAAGCGTTCGATCAACTCGTCGGTCGACATGATTTCGGTGTTGTCTCCGGGCGACCATCCCAGCAGCGCCAGAAAATTCCGAAAGGCTTCCGGCAGATAGCCCAAGTCGCGATAGGCGGTGACGGAAGTGGCGCCGTGGCGTTTGCTGAGCTTGGCTTTGTCCGGTCCGAGAATCAATGGGAGGTGCGCAAACTGAGGAATGTCGGCGTCGAAAGCGCGATACAACAGAATCTGCTTGGGCGTGTTGGAGACGTGGTCGGCGCCCCGCACCACGTGCGTGATGCGCATCTCCAAATCATCGACCACCACCGACAAATGGTACGTGGGATGATTTTTGGAATTCAGCAGCACGAAGTCTTCAATCTGTTCGTGCGCCACTTCGATGGTTCCAAACACCAGATCGTGATAATGAATGCTGCCGGCTTCCGGCGACTTGAAGCGGACGGCGCGCGGCAACTTCTTCGACTCATTCTGCGCCACCTGTTCGGGTGAAAGCCGCCGGCAGGTTCCTTCGTACTTGTAGTTGCGCTTCTCTTTTTGCGCCAGCTCGCGCCGCTCTTTCAATTGTTCCGGCGTGCAGTAGCAATAGTAGGCATGCCCGGACTTCACCAACTCCGCGGCCGCCGCGCGATAGCGATCCAGCCGCTCGGACTGAAAGAACGGTCCCTCGTCCCAATCCAACCCCAGCCAGCGCATGCCTTCGAGAATGCCTTCGACCATCTCTTGCGAACTGCGCTCCACGTCGGTATCTTCGATGCGCAGAATAAATTTGCCGCCGTGATGCCGCGCGTACAGCCAATCGAAAAGCGCCGTGCGCGCCCCGCCCACGTGCAAGTAGCCGGTGGGCGATGGAGCAAATCGAAGTCGAACTTCCGGATGTTTGTCCAACGTCTGACTCACGCCGCTAACTCCCTGAGAGGTTCCGCTAAACAAAAGCCATCAATTCTACTGAAATCGCGGGCGGATAGCAAAATGAATGTGCGGGGCAACGTGGGGCAGGCACTCCTGCCTGCCCCGGTTCTTATTAACACGAAGCGCAGACACGGCGCAGACAAGATTGTCTGCGCCACGAGATTCCATCGAATCAAAACGAAAACAGGTAGGACAGCTTGACGAAGAGTTCTTTACCCCGGTGAGTGGGATCTTCCGGCGTGTAGCGGTCGCTGTTGTAGCCGATGAACAGCGCGGAGCGGGCGTTGAAATCGTACGCCAGCAACGAATTGATGGAAAACCGTTGCTGCCCGAAGAGGCTGGAGGGATCGATCAACCCCGGATCATAGAGAAAGCGATTGGGATCGATCTGCGTGGCGTATTGCGCCAAGATGCGTGCCCGCCACTTCGGCGTCAGATTCCCAGAAAATCGCCAGATGAACGATCCGCGATTCTGAAATTTGCGCCCATCGAGATAGCTTTCCTGATAGAGATTGGCGCTGAAGCTGGTGCGCAGGCGCGATCCGATCTTCCAATTTCCGGTGGCGTACCAGTTCCGCGAGCGCCCCTGAAAATAAAACGGAAAATTCACAAAGCGAAAAGCATTCTCGAACTCCAGGCTGAAAGAAAACGGCCGATTCTCGTTGGAACTGACTTCCATGAAAATTCGCGGAGTGGCATACACGCGCGTCCGGCCGTCGGGTGCGGGTTGATAGTCCGGCGTGAAGGTGTTGTATCGAACGCGGTCGTAGGTGTAACCGACCTCGGCCTGCCAGAAATTTTGAAACTCCGCCGAAAAAACAAGCGCCGCGGACGACGAATCCAAGCGTCCGTCCTGCAGATGAGTCGCCTCGTAGTCCGGCTGAATGAAAATTTGCCGGATGCCCCAGCGATTGATGAACGGTTTGTACACAAGGCTGACGGAGCCCCCCTTCCGGTTCGTCTCCGGCTCGAAGCCGATCTGCTCCACGTCGAACTTCTCACCCAAGGATTTCAGATGAAGCCGGTACTCCCATTTCTCGGAATTGTATTTGAACTGCGTGTCGGCGCCGATGCGTTTGCCCCAGGACCCGCGAAACAGCGGCGACGAGGTCACCGCCACTTGAGTGCTCCAGGTGATGTGATCCCCGATGATGAAATTCGCGTCGACGCCATTGGCGTGTTCCGACGTGGAGGCGGCGTTGTTGGTCTGATTGCGATTCACCGTGATGAAGCCGACGGACGATTTCTTCAAGATGTCGCGCGAGACCCGCAGCACAAAAAAGTTGGCGGACGGGGCGAAGAAATTATTCGGCGAGGCGGGATTGTCGGGATTGGTGTTGGCGGGGTCAAAGTAATCCCGCGCCACCGTCTTGGCGTCGAGGAATCCGATCTTGTAAGCGCCCACCTTGCCGGTGATCTTGCCGCCCGCCAGAATTTTTTGCGGCTCTCCGTCGGGCAGGGCCGCGCCGATGCGCCGCGTGAAAAACAGATTCAGCGGCGTTTTGAAATTATCCATGCCCTCGTTGAAGAACGGCCGCTTCTCCGGATAGAACAATTCAAACCGCGACAATGCGAGGTTGAACTCATCGGCCTCCGCCTGCGAGAAATCCGGATTCACGGCGCCGTCGAGCACCAGATTCGAGGTCAACGCGTACTTCACATCCAACCCGGCGTTCCCGAGCTTGGCGAAGTGGCCGTCTTCCCGACCATAATTGGTGACGCGGCCGGTGACGAACGGCAAGAAATCGAGCGCGTGGCCCGGCTGGATGTTTTCCAGGCCTTCGAGCAGGCCGGCCTTGGAGGGGCGCATGGCCCCGTCGAATCGCGTGACGAAAACCCAGTGATCGCTTTCGTTGCGCCGGGTGATGGAGCGCGCCAGGTTGATGCCCCACTCCTGCACCGGGGTCCGGGGAAAACGGAGAATCTTGAAGGGAATCGCAATCTCCGCCGTCCAGCCTTCGGCGTCGATGGACGTGGCGTCGTACCACACCGCGTCCCAGGTGGAGTCATACATGTGGAAGCCTTCGCCGCTTTGCTCCAGCGCCGTGGCGTCGAATTGTCCACCCCCGACGTTGACGCTGAAGTAGTAGCCGCTTTTCAAATCGTGAAAAGTGTCGAGCAGGATGTCAACGCTGTCGGTGTGGGTGCTGGCGTCGTGCGCGTCCAGCCGCCGCACGATCTTCTTGGGGTCGCCATCGAAGCAGCGAAATCCGAAATAGAGGCGCTTGTCGTCGTAGAAAATGCGGACTTCCGTCCGCTCGCTGGCCGGCTTTCCTTCATCCGGCTCCGTCTGAACAAAGTGCGTGATGGGCGGAATCTTCTGCCACACCGGTTCATCCAGGTGTCCGTCGATCACCACTTTCTCATTGAATTTCTGGATATGAATGACCGGCGAAAATTTCTCATCGGCGGTGGGAGCGGAAGGAGCGCGACCTTCGACCGCGGCGGCAGGGCCGCACACTCCGAGCATCAGGATCGCGATCCACAGCCGCCTCGCTGCTGATGAAGAGAACATGAAACTTCCTTGCGGTGAATTCATCTCCAAAACGCGTTGGAATGTTTTGTGGAGGCAACGGCGGAGTCGCCGCCGCGAAAAAGCGCGAGGGCCCATCAACGAGCGTTCATTGAAACCGCAACGTCTTTTCCATTTCCTGATTGCCGTAACGGAAATGAAGGACCACCACATCGTCGTTGGAGCGGAGGTCGATCTGCATGGGGTCCACGATCTTCTCCCTGATGTTGAAGCGCGTGGAGACATGGCCGACTTCTTTTCCCCGGGGAATTTGGCCGCGCAGATTGTCGGGTGAGACGAGCTTCTTCTCTCGCGTCTTCACGATGGAGATGGTCGGCGATCCGCTCTGGCGCGGATTGAGAATGAGCGCGTAGCGGCCCGATTTCAACCGCACGCCGTCAATTTGCGCCTTGCCGTGCACCTTCAGCAACGCAAAGAACCAGCGGCGCGTCCCGCCCACGTCGACGCCGTGCATGATGGATTCCCACGTCTTCGGTCCCCAGGTCGCTTCCGCGTAAGTGAGCACGATGGAGTGCGAATGATTCTTGTACTCCACCGTCTTCGTCGCCACCTCCGGACGCTGCCGCGGCTGCGCCCACGGCGCGAGTGGAACCACAAGCAGAATAGCGATGATGATGAAACGGTCACGCATAAAAACGAGCCATTGTACCGAAGATTTCAGATTGAGGGAACGGGAGAAGAGGAAATTGATTCAAGACGATCGAGAGGTGCGCCCACAAAAATGGCCGCTCCGATTCTTTGACCGGAACGGCCATTGAAACTTCATGCGGAATTCACTGCGGCGTCGAAGCGTCCTTGCGCGGTTCGATGCC
>CAZIDA010000078.1:0-9945 GCA_964537865.1 uncultured Acidobacteriota bacterium | reverse complement strand
GCAACCGGGCTCACCTGAGCTCCGAAGCACCCCGTCTACTCGACCCACCCGTGAGGGTGGGGTTAGGCGAGCAATAAAATCCCGACAAGCCCGCCTTGGCGGGCGACAGAAACCTATTTTCGGGGCAGACAAGAGTGTCTGCCCCACGGCGCTAAATGAAGTCGTTGTCAACGGAAAGGACAGGAGATTATGCGGAGCCATTGGAGCAGCAGAATCATTTGGGCAGTGTGGATGTTATGCGTGTGGACGATGTCGCTTACGGCGCAAGCGGCCAGGCCTTCCGCCGCGGTCAAGATTGACGCCGATACGCTCGCGGGTCTCGGCGCGCGATCCATCGGCCCGGCGGTGATGAGCGGCCGCATTGCTTCCATCGATGCGGTCCACGAGAAAGGTCGCCTAACGATCTACCTTGGCTCCGCCAGCGGCGGCGCTTGGAAATCGGTGAACGGCGGAACCACCTTCAAGCCGGTATTCGACAAATACACTCAATCCATCGGCGCCGTGACGATTGATCCATCCAATTTCCAAACCGTGTGGGTGGGAACGGGCGAAACGTGGGTGCGCAACAGCGTCTCCGTGGGCGCGGGAATCTTCAAGACCACGGATGGCGGCGACAACTGGCAGAAGATGGGACTGGAAGATTCCGAGCGCATTGCCGCCATCCTGGTCGACCCGAAGAAGAGTGACACCGTTTATGCCTGCGCCACCGGTCATCTTTGGAACGCCAACGCCGAGCGCGGCGTGTTCAAGAGCAACGACGGCGGCAAAACGTGGAAGAAAATTCTCTTCGTCAACAACGACACGGGTTGCGCCAGCTTGGCGATGGACCCGCAGGATTCGTCCATTCTTTATGCCGGCATGTGGCAATATCGGCGGCTTCCTTACAATTTCAATTCCGGCGGACCGGGCAGCGGACTGTTTCGCAGCACGGATGGCGGCGCCACTTGGATCCGCATGACCAAAGGTTTGCCGGAAGGCGAGCTCGGCCGCATCGGCGTGGCCGTCGCACCGTCCCGGCCCAGTGTGGTTTATGCGGTGGTGGAAGCGAAAAACAGCGCCCTCTTTCGATCGGACGATCTCGGCGAAACGTGGAAGGAAATGAACAGCGGCGCGGAGATCGTGGGACGCCCGTTCTATTTCGCCGCACTGTGGGTCGATCCCGACAATTTCAATCGCGTTTACAAACCCGGCACCGGATTCATTGTGAGCGATGACGGCGGCAAAACCTTCAGCCACATCGCGGGCAGCGTCCACAGCGATTTCCACGCCCTGTGGATCGATCCGAAGAATCCGGATCAACTCTTCGTCGGCACGGACGGCGGCCTGTACACGTCCGTCGATCGCGGAAACACCTGGCGCTTCGTCACCAATCTTCCGCTGTCGCAGTTCTATCACGTCAGCTACGACATGGCGCAGCCCTACAACGTTTACGGCGGCTTGCAGGACAACAGCACGTGGTACGGCCCCTCGCGCGCGCCCAGCGGCATTCAGAATCGCGATTGGCGCAGCGTGTTTGGAGGCGACGGCTTCTGGGCCTTCGTCGATCCGACCGATCCAGATTTTGTGTACGCCGAATATCAGGGCGGCAATCTCGCGCGCATCAACAAGAAGACTTTGGAGACGAAAGAAATCAAACCGCTGCCGGAAGCCGGCGAGAAAAAACTGCGGTTCAATTGGAACGCTCCGATTCACATCAGCGCCACGCAGCGGGGGACGATTTATTTCGGCGCGCAGTATCTGTTCCGCTCCCGTGACCGTGGAGAATCCTGGGAGCGCATTTCACCGGATCTCACGACCAACGATCCGAACAAACAGCGCCAGGATCAATCGGGCGGATTAACCGTCGACAACTCCGACGCCGAAGCCCACACGACGATCTACACCATCTGTGAATCGCCCAAGAACGGACAACTGGTGTGGGTGGGAACGGATGACGGCAATGTGCAAGTCACGCGCGACGGCGGCAAGCATTGGACGAACGTCGTCGGCAATGTCCCCGGCCTTCCGGCCAACACCTGGGTGTCGAGCGTGGAGGCCGGACGTTTCGAGGAGGGCACGGCCTACGCCACCTTCGACGGCCATTCCACCGGGGACATGAAGCCTTATCTTTATCGCACGACGGATTTTGGAAAGACCTGGCAACCTCTGGCCACGCCCGACGTCCAAGGCTACGCCCACGTGATCAAGGAAGACGTGGTGGATCGAAATCTACTTTTCCTCGGGACGGAAGACGGGCTGTTCATTTCGATCGACGGCGGCGGCAGTTGGGCGGCTTTCAAGGGCGGCGATTTTCCGCCCGTGGCGGTGCGCGACATCGCCATCCAGCCGCGCGAGTCCGATCTGTTGCTGGCAACGCATGGCCGCGGCATCTGGATTGTCGATGGCATCACGCCGCTGCGTGGGCTGACGCCGCAGGTGCTGGATCAAGAAGCGGCGTTTCTGGAATCGCGACCCGCCGTGCTGACCATCCCGGCCAGCGAGTTTGGATTCAACGGCGACGCCGATTTCGTGGGCCGCTCGGCGAGCGAGTCGGCCGTCATCACGTATTATCAGAAGAAGCGGCACATTTTCGGCGAGCTGCGCTTGGAAGTCTACGATCCTTCAGGGAAGCTCGTCTCGACGATTCCCGGCAGCGTGCGCCGCGGATTGAATCGTGTGGAGTGGTCCATGCGCATGAAGCCGCCCAAGGTGCCGCCCGCCGCGGGACTTGTGCCAAACTTCTTCTCCTTCGTCGGACCGCGCGTGCCTCAAGGCACTTACACCGTCAAGCTGATCAAAGGCAAGAATACCTACACGACCACGCTCCTGATCGTTCCCGATCCGCGCGCCAAGCACACGAAAGAAGATCGCGCCGTTCAGTACGACACCGTGATGAAACTCTACGACATGCTGGGGCGGTTGACCTACGTCGTGGATTCGGTGGCCGACACGCGCGATCAGGCGCGCGCGCGTGTGGCAAAACTGGCGGCCGACGATCCGGCCCGCCAACTCGCGGAGAACTTTGCCAACTCCGTGGAAGGGATCCGCGCCAAGCTCGTCGCCACCCGCGAAGGCGGCGGCATCACCGGGGAAGAGAAGATTCGCGAGCAGCTCGGTTCGCTTTACGGGGCGCTCAACGGGTACGATGGCCGGCCCACGCAATCGCAACTGAATCGCATGACTGCCCTTTCAAAAGAGCTCGACCAGGTGGCCGGCGAATTTGACGCGCTCGTCCAAAAGAATCTTCCAACGTTGAATCAATCCTTGGAGACGCAAAAGCTTGCGCCCATCAAGCCGATGACGAAACTGGATTGGGAGAAGAAACAAGAGAAAGAATAACCGCGCACATCGGAAGAAACCGGGGAGCGCCGCCGCGTCCGGTTTTTCGGGCGAGGGCAGCGGCTCTTGCGGGCAGTGGCGTGAAACTCGCTGACTCGCGCGGTTTCTCAATTCATCGAAGCAGCGCCTCGCCCTGATAGAACTCGGGCGAGCTACCAACAAGCGTTTCGTCCCAACCGCGGCGGGCAAGGGCGAACCATCAGGCTAACGCGGTTGTGTGATGGCGGCTGGATTCTGCCAACCGTGTGGAACGTACTGCCAGCCGCGCGTCAAGACATCGGCCAGCGTCAAGCTCATCAAGATGCTCAGCCAGAAAAGCCCGGCGAAGAGGACCAGCCGCGGCAGGGCGCCGCTGTAGCGCAGATGCATAAAGAAGAGGAAGACGAGGGAGGCTTTCAAGATGGCGATCGCCAGCGCCACTACGGCGTTCATGCGACCCATATCGATGAATCCGACGGCGGTGGTCAGCGCCGTGAGGCAAATCAGCGCGAAGAAGACCGCCACATAAATCTTGACTGGAACAACGTGCTCCGACACTAGCGACCTCCGATCAGATAGAGCAGTGGAAAGAGAAAAATCCAGATGATATCGATGAAGTGCCAATACAGTCCGGCCACTTCCAGCGGCGCAAAATGCTCCGGGGAGAAGTGATTGCGCAGGGCCAGAATCAGCAACACCAGCAAGATTCCCTCGCCGATGATCATGTGCAAGGCGTGCAGTCCGGTCATCGCAAAATAGAACGAGAAGAAAAGCTGCATGTGCGGCGGAAACGTTCCTTCCGGATGGAAATCGTATCCCGGCACCAGGTGGTGTTGAAATTTCTGATAATACTCCAGGCCCTTAATTCCCAAGAAGGCCATGCCTAGGATCATGGTCAGAATGAGGCAAGTGATTCCCAGTTTTTTCTTGCCGACCTGCATGGAGCGGATCGAAAGCGCCATGGTCAAGCTGCTGCAGATGAGGACGGCGGTGTTGGTGGCGCCCAGCACGATATCCAACTCATGGCTTCCCGCCACAAAGCTGTGGAAGTATTGTCCCCGGTAGATGGTGTAACCGGTGAACAACCCGCCGAAGAACATAATCTCCGTCGCGATGAACACCCACATCCCCATGTTGGAGGTTTCGTGCTGGTGCTCCAGATTATCAAACCGATGAGCCAATGCCGGATGCGCGCTAGACAACGGTAACCTCCCGAACCGGATAGTTGTAAGCTTCTTCGTTAACCACCGGGGTCTCCTCGAAATTTTCCGTCGGCGGCGGGGAAGAAGTCTGCCACTCCAACCCTTTTGCGCCCCAGGGATTGTCGCCGGCGATCGGACCGTAACGCATCGACCAGGTCAAGTAGATCAGCGGAACCAAATAACCGACCGCGAGAATCGAAGCGCCGGCGGTGGACATCACATTCAGCACTTGGAATTCTTTCGGATAGATGGCGTAGCGTCGCGGCATGCCGAGGAATCCGAGAATGTATTGTGGGAAGAAGGTCAGGTTGAAACCGACGAAAATGACCAGCGCCGCGAATCGCGCCCAGCCCTCGGGGTACAGCCGTCCTGAAATCTTGGGCCACCAGTAATGAATGCCGCCGAGGTAGGCCATCACCGCTCCGCCCACCATAATGTAATGGAAGTGCGCGATGACAAAGTAGGTGTCGTGGACGTGGACGTCGACGCCCAGCGACGCCAAGAAAAGTCCGGTGATTCCGCCCAGCGTGAACAGCCCGATGAATCCCATGGCGTACAACATCGGGGAGTCGTAGGAAATGGATCCCTTGTGCATCGTCGCCGTCCAGTTAAATACCTTGACGGACGAGGGAATGGCCACGAGGTAGCTGAGCAACGAGAACACCATGCCGCCGTACATCGATTGTCCGGCGACGAACATGTGGTGACCCCACACCAGGAAGCCGAACAGCGCGATGGCCAGACTGGACATGGCCACAAAGGTGTATCCGTAAATGCGCTTCCGGCTGAAGCAGGCAATGAGCTCGCTCTCCACGCCCATGGCCGGCAGAATCATGATGTACACTGCCGGATGGGAGTAGAACCAGAAGAGGTGCTGGAAGAGCAACGGATCGCCCCCCAAACGAGGATCGAAAATTCCAATGTGAAAGCCGCGTTCCAGCGCAATCAGGAACAGGGTGATTCCCAACACCGGCGTTCCCAGGATGAAGATGATGCTGGTGGCGTACATGGCCCAGAGGAACAGCGGCATGCGGAACCAGGTCAGGCCGGGAGCGCGCAGCTTGTGAATGGTGACGATGAAATTCAGGCCGGTGAGAATGGACGAAAATCCGGTGATGAAGATGCCCGACGCTGCCCACATGACGTGGCTGTTGGAATAGGTGCTGCTGTAAGGCGTGTAGAACGTCCAGCCGGTGTCCACGCCGCCGGAGAGAATCGCGTACAGCGTGAACATGCCGCCGGTCATGTAAACGTACCAGCTCATCAGATTCAGTTTCGGGAACGCCACATCTTTGGCGCCGATCATCATGGGGATCAAGAAATTTCCGAGCACGGCCGGAATGGAGGGAATCAAAAAGAAAAAGATCATGATGATGCCGTGCATGGTGAACAGCTTGTTGTAGGTGGCCGGCTCGACCAGCAGCCCCTGAGGCGTCAGCAAATGCAGGCGCATCAGAACCGCCCCCGCCCCGCCCACAAAGAAGAAGAACGTGATCGACATCAGATACAGCAGGGCGATGCGTCTGTGGTCGGTGGTCAACAGCCACGATTTGATGCCGTATTCGGCGTTCAGATAATTGACCCGCGATTCGGCTTGCGGGGGTAGAGCTTCAAGACTGGCCGTAGCGCTCATTTCATGGTCTCCGTTTTCTTCGGCGCTCTGAGCGATTTGATGTAAGCGATGAGTTGCAACACGCTCTCTTCATTCACCTGTCCTTGGAAGTTGGGCATGATGCTGGTGTATCCGGCCACAATTTTCGCGGACGGTTTCAGGATCGACTCCCGGAGATAGGCTTCGTCGGCGGTGACCGTCGTGCCGTCCGTCAACTTCACCGGCCGACCGTACAGGCCCACCAAGGTGGGACAACGTCCGGTGTTGTCGGCCTTATGGCAACTGACGCACGCCAACTGTTGGAAGAGGCGCGCTCCCGTCTGCGCCATCGTCTCGCCGCTCACCCCTCCGCTTAGCCATCGCTCGTAATCGGCCGGGCTCATGACGTACACCCATCCCTTCATCTGAGAATGATTCACGCCGCAGTATTGCGAGCAGAAGAGATGGTATTTCCCCACCTGGGTGGCTTCGAACCACAAGGAGGTATAGCGCCCCGGAATGACGTCGTTCTTCACGCGGAAAGCCGGCACGTAGAAATCGTGGATGACGTCTTCCGAAGTCATGGTCAACTTGATGGGCACGCCGACGGGAATGTGCAATGCGTCGATCTCGCGTTTGCCTTCAGGGTGTTGAAGCTTCCACATCCATTGCTTGCCCACCACGAAAATTTCCATGGCTCCTTTGGGAGGAACGTGCTCTTGGTAATAAATCTCGGCGCCCCAACCGAACATCACCATCATCAGCAGAAAGGGAACGCCGATCCACAGCGCTTCCAGCTTGAAGGACTCGTGTGTCCGCGGGGGAATCTCGTCAGGCGAGCACCGGCGATACTTGATCGCGAAGAAAAAAATCAGCGCAAAGATCAAGAGCGTAAAAAATCCCGTGACGCTCACCAGAAAATAAAACAGGTGATCCACGTTGGGAGCGAAGTTCGACGCTTCTTGTGGTGTTAAAGCAAAACCTGGTTGCATAAGCAGTCCGAAATATTTTCTGGTCCGCTGCGCTGTCTCGCGGCGCGGACAAATTCCACTTCACGGCGCGTTTCTAAGATCGACGGCCCGCGAGGCAGCCGTGAGGGCGCCCTGTTTAGCAAGCTTCGAAAATCTTGTTTTTCTGACAAGATTTTCAGGTCGCATCGACGTAACCACGAGCTCCGTTTGGTTGCGGCCCCGGGCCGCTCTGTTTAACCGTTGCCGGCGCCGCTCGCCGCTTTCTGTTCCCGCGCGCGCCGGCGCTCGAAACGGAACAAAATGAAAATCAGGATTCCCAGAAACAGAACGGTCACGCTGCCGGCCACCTTGATGACGCGCGCAATGGCCAGGCCGTATTTTCCCGTCAGAGGATCATACTGGCAGCAGAACAACAAAATCTCGTCCACCGGCGATCCGATTTTCCGGCTCGCGGCCTGGATCAAGCCGAGGCGCACATCAATTTCTTTGTAGGCGATCCCGTAATAATATTTGGAGACCCGGCCGTCCGGCGTCAGCACCATGATGCCGGTGGCGTGGACGTACTGATCGGTTTGCGGATCGTACTTGTAGCGGAAGCCCACCGCGTCGGCCAGTTGCTTGATGGACGACTCGTCACCGGTCAAGAAATGCCATCCGTTTTCCGCGCCGGGCCTGTCATAAAGTCCGATGTAAATGCGCTTCTTCGCCATAGCTAGCCACGGTTTTTCCCGGGGATTGAAGCTGACGGTGACGACGTTGAACTGGTCGCCCACGTTGAACTTCATCGCCATCAAGGTGTGAAGCAAGCCGTTCAGCACTTCCGTGCACAGCATCGGGCATTCGTAGTAAACGAGTGAAAGAATCACCGGTTTTTGGCCGAAGTAATCGCCCAGCCGCACCACTTTTCCGTTCTCATCGTAGAACGGAAGATTGAGCGGCGCCTGGTTGTTCAATCGCTGCTCGATGCGGACTCCCCGCAAGATGCTCGGTTGAGCGGCGGTGTTTTGCGCGCGCATGGGAACGGTCATCGAGAGAATGGCGGCGACGACCACAAGGGCCGGCCACCGGAAAACGCAACCCCCCGCTCCCCACGGCCGGCGCGCCGGTGATTTTGATTCATCTCGGAAAAGTTCAGTGTCCTTCATGGCTGACCTTCTTTTTTCGTGTGCGGTGTTTCCGGATTCTCTCCGCGCGTGGGAAGTCCGCGTTGCAACAAAAGCTTCATAGCGCGATCAATGGGGATTCGGACAACGCCGTTTTGTTTATCGACCCAACCGTAGCTGTTCAAGACTTCGTTCTCGCCGGCAAGAAGCCGCTGCAGGGCCGGTCCTTCGTTGACTTCCAAGAGAGGCCCCGGCGGAATCTGCCGGCCCTTCACCAGAGGCGAAGGCGGCGGGCCGTAAGTCGGTTGGCGCCTCGCCAGAAAACGGAACATCCATGCCATGAGAAACATGGCCAACGCGACCACCACCGCCAAGCCAATGGCGAACTTGATGATGCTGGGCGCATGCACGTCGAGTTTCTCGTGACCCATCGAATGCGCCGACGGTTGTTCGGTGTTCTCCATCCTTAGACTCCCTCCGCCGCGACATGAAGCAGCTCTTCCAGGCGCGGATCGCGGATCGGCGCCAGCGGTCGCGCTTTCAAATGCCATAGAAAGACGCCGATCCAAATGCCGCCAATCCCGATGAGGGTGGCAAAATCCGTCCAATGCGCTTGCGCCTGATTCTTTCGGAGCGCCGGTTCGATGAGCCAGAAGCAGTCAACGATGTGCATCACGAACACCAGCGCGGCCACGCCGCCCAAAGCGCGAGCCTTTCGCTTCACGTTGCGCGACAGCAACAGCAAAAAGGGAACGGCGAAATGAAAAACGGCGAGCGCCACCGCCACCACCGCCCACCCGCCTGCGGTTCGCCGCAAGTACCACGGAATTTCTTCTTGAAGATTTCCGGACCAGATGATGATCAGTTGGGAGACGGCCATGTACGCCCACAAAATCACGAACGTCAACAAGAGATTGCCGAGGTCGTGAAAAATCCGCGGCGCCAAAATCTCCGACAGCGGTTTTCGATTCACCAGCAGCATGGCCACGATGATGACGAAGGCCAGCGTGGTCAGCACCTGTCCTACCAAGAAGATGAAGCCGTAGATGGTCGAAGACCAATGCGGTTCGAGCGACATGACCAGATCGATGAAGGCAAACGTCACCAGCAATCCGAAAATCACGATCCCAATTCCGCTGATCGCTTGAAAGCGCCGACGGAACACCGGATCGCCGCTGCGATCCTGTTCGGCGGACCATTTGTTCAGCAGGTAGACGATGAGCAGCCAGACGGCAAAGTAAATCACCATCCGCACATAGAAGAACGGAACGTTCAGATAGAAGCCTTGCCGCTGCAGTTTGGGATCGCGCGCGACGGCCGCCGGTTGAGCCCACAAATAAAGATGGCGCAATCCGAAAATCAGCGGAACGAACAGCGGGACCATCAGCCAGAGAGTGCGGCTTCCCGCCTCCAGCAAGCGTCGGATGGAGAGTCCCCAATATCCGCTCACGAGATGCTGCAACATCACCACCTCGGCGGAGCCGATGGCGATGCCGATCCAAAAAACGTAAGCGAACAGGTAGGACTGATAGAACTGCACGGGCTTCACAATCCATCCCACGACGGAGAGAACCAGCGCCAGAATGCCCACGATGAACGCCACTCGCTGGGCGCGATTCAATTCGGCAATGGGCGCTTCCGGTGAACTCATTTTTTTCCCTTCGACAGTGGTTCTCGTTCTTGCGGCGTGAGTTGATTTAAGAGTTGAGATCGCTCCGCCGCGGGCACGTCGGCCGGCGTGGCGTCTTCGCTCAGTTGCAAGGCCCGGATGTAGGCCGCGA
>CAZIDA010000077.1:0-9954 GCA_964537865.1 uncultured Acidobacteriota bacterium | reverse complement strand
GCCTGGAATCAAGAAAGAGCCCACGATCCCCCAAACGGCCGGGGGATCGTGGCTACCAGGACATTTCATCCCAGGATCTCTTCCGTCGGTTGCGGCCGCGTCGCAGTTCCACACCCCCTCTATTTTCAAATTTCCTTCCAGCTTTGATATGATGTCGCCTCATCTTTGGCGGAGGAGGCCTCATGGCGGTTTTTCGATTTGAACAGCACACACCGGTGATTGGCGAAGGCGCTTACATTCATCCCAGCGCCGACGTGTATGGGAACATCCAAATTGGAAAGCACTGTTGGATCGGACCGGGCGCGCGCATTCGCGGCGATTATGGGCGCATCGTCATCGGCGATTGCACCAGTGTGGAAGACAACGTGGTGATTCACGCCCGGCCGGGCGAGCAAACCACCATCGGGAATTGGGTGACGCTGGGTCATGCCTGCATCATTCACAACGTGGCGCTGATCGACGACTACGTGGTGGTGGGGATGGGAGCGATCATCAGCGACTGGGCGCGCGTGGGGCGGTGGGCCGTAGTGGCCGAAGGCGCGGTCGTTCGTCAGCGCATGGAAATTCCCGCCGAACGCATCGCCGTCGGCGTGCCCGCGAAAATTCTCGAGAAAACCGTCGACGAAAACTACAAATCCGAATGGACCCGCTTCAAAGAAATCTACGTCGACCTGGCGAAGAGATATCCGAAGGGGTACCGGGAATAGGTGTGTAGAGGAAGGTGTGAGGGGCGAGGTGTGAGGTGTGAGTGGGAAGGAAGAAGCTATCTGAGGCGATCTCAATAGAGAAGCGTAGAACCGAAATGCGTTCTTCTTTCTTCCCTCACACCTCGCCCCTCTCACCTCACACCTGCTCTTTCACTCTCCCACCATCAACCGATCGATCAAGAGTTCCGGCAATCGAACGGCCCGCATCTTCTCCTGGACCGCGGCAATATCGTACTCCACGCGCCGCAACTTCACGAAATGCGCTTGAGAGTCAAAGAGCCCGTAGGCGGCGCGCCGGTCGCCGTCCCGCGGCTGTCCCACCGAGCCGGGATTGACGAGATATCTGATTCCGCTCTCCAAATGAATCCACAAACTGCTCTGCGGCTCGGATTCGCCGCCTGCCTCAAGGCGAGTCTCGCCGATTTGATCAAAAGAAAAAACGCAGGGAAAATGCGTGTGCCCGAAAAAGGTCACCGGCACTTGGGTCATCCTCAAGCTGTCGGCAGCGCCGTCCTCGTCGTAGACATACTCGTCTTCGTCGAGGAGCGAGCCATGCACAAGTTGAAACGCGCCCTCCAAAAAGACCGCCGGGCCGGAAGGAAGCGCTCGCAGAAACTCTCGATGCGCGGGAGCGAGCACGGCGCGCGTCCACAACGCCGCGAGTCGCGCCGATTCGCCAAACCAGTCGGGGTTCTCTAATCCGCCGGCGACGCGATCGTGGTTTCCCCGGATCACATGAGCGCGCGCCGCGATCAATCGCTCAATCACCTCATTGGGATTCGGCCCATAGCCGACCACGTCGCCGCAACAAAACACTTCGTCGTACTCCCCCATGGCCGCTTGGAAGACCGACTCCAACGCCTCCAGGTTGGAATGGAGATCGCTGATAATGAGAGCTCGCATGGCGCTTCGACTTCCTCGGCTTCAATCTAACTCAGGACTTCTCTCAAAGCAAACCTGCGCCGCCGTTTCAGCAGGTGAAAAAACGGCGCGAATTCGATATCATGAGTGATGCATCCATCACTTCGAGCGCTCGATTTTCCGTAAGACGCCTTATTGCGAAAATTTGGAGGACGCAAAGTTTACGGGTTGCGACGCGTCGAGTCAGACCGCGACAACAGGAAGCAGGAAAACAATTTCAAACTGCCACTCAACCAATCACCGGGGCCCTATGATCAAATCCATCATCGAACCGTTCAAGATCAAAGTTGTCGAACAGATCAAGATGACCAGCCGGGAACAACGCGAGCGTTTCCTGGCCGAAGCCGGATACAACCCGTTTCTCATTGACGCCGAAAACGTCATCATCGATTTGCTCACCGACAGCGGCACCGCGGCCATGAGCGCCGATCAATGGGCGGCCATCGCGCAAGGCGACGAGGCCTACGCCGGGAGCCGCAGTTGGATTCGCTTCAAGCGTTCGGTGCAAGAGATTTTTGGTTTTAAGCACGTCATCCCGACGCATCAGGGACGCGCCGCGGAACGCATTCTGTTTTCGTGCATGGTCAAGCCCGGACACGTGGTCCCCAGCAACACGCATTTCGACACCACGCGCGCCAACATTGAGTACGTCGGCGGCGAAGCGCTCGACCTGGTCATTCCGGAAGGCCGGCAGCCCGCCACGCTGCATCCCTTCAAGGGCAACATGGACGTGGACGCCCTTTGCAAAGCCATTCAGCGCGTGGGCCGGGAGCGCATTCCGTTGGTCATGCTCACGCTCACCAACAATTCCGGCGGCGGACAGCCGGTGTCGATGGCCAATATTCGCGCGGTGCGGCGCGTGTGCGACGAACATCATATTCCGTTCTATCTCGACGCCTGCCGCTTCGCCGAAAACGCTTACTTCATCAAGCTGCGCGAAGACGGTTATCCACAGAAGACACCGCGGGCCATCGCGCAAGAAATGTTTTCCTATGCCGACGGCTGCACCATGAGCGCGAAGAAAGACGGATTAGCGAATATCGGCGGCTTCCTCGCGACCAACGACGACGCCTTGGCGCAGCAAGAAAAAAATCTTTTGATTCTGACCGAGGGCTTTCCCACTTACGGCGGCATGGCCGGTCGCGACCTCGACGCCATCGCCGTGGGACTCAACGAAGCGCTGCATGAAGATTATTTGAATTACCGCATCGTCTCCACGCGCTATCTGGGCGATCACATCGCGCGCGAGGGAGTGCCCATCGTACAGCCGCCCGGCGGCCACGCCATTTACATCGACGCCGCGGCGTTCCTGGCTCACATCCCGCGCTCGCAGTATCCAGGACAATCGCTGGTCGTGGAGCTGTATCGCGAGGCAGGAATTCGCGCCGTGGAAATTGGCTCCGTGATGTTCGGCAAGCCGGACCCCAAGACCGGCGCTGAGATTCCCTCGGCCATGGAGTTGGTGCGCCTGGCGATTCCGCGACGCGTTTATACGCAATCGCACATCGACTACGTCGTCGAAGCCATTTTGGAAGTGTGGGCGCGACGCGAGAAAATTCGCGGGCTGAAGATGACGTATCAAGCGCCGTTTCTACGACACTTCACGGCGCGGTTTGAAGAGGTGTGAGCGAAGGTGTCAGGCGCCAGGTGTCAGGTGTCGGGGATCAGAGGGAGAAAGAAGAGACGTGTGAACGTTGGCGCCCCGCAGCGTTGATTGCGCGCTCTTTGAGTCGCGCGGAGTGAGAAGGGTTTCTCCCCTGACACCTGACACCTGGCACCTGACACCTTGACCGAAGGATTTTCACCCATGCTTCACACAATCACACTCATCCCCGGTGACGGCATTGGACCGGAGGTCATTCGCGCGACCCGTCGCGTGATTGAAACCATCGGTGTCCGCATCAACTGGGAAGAAGTCAACGCCGGGGGCGAAGCGCTCAAACGATTCGGCAAATTGTTGCCGGACGAATTGCTGGATTCCATCAAACGCAACAAGGTGGCGTTGAAAGGCCCCATCACCACCCAAGTGGCCGAAGGGTTTCCGAGCCTCAACGTGCGCTTGCGGAAGATGTTCGATCTCTACGCCAATTTTCGGCCTATCAAACCCATGCCGAATGTGCCGTGCCGCTTCGGCGACTTGGATTTGATCGTGGTGCGAGAGAATACCGAGGATTTGTATGCCGGCTTGGAACACGAAGTGGTGCCGGGGGTGGTGGAGAGTTTGAAAATCATCACCGAGCGCGCGTCTATGCGCATTGCTCGGTTTGCGTTTGCCTACGCGCGAAAACACCAGCGCCGCGAAATCTGCGCCATTCACAAAGCCAACATCATGAAGATGAGCGACGGGCTGTTTTTGAATTGCGTTCGCGCCGTCTCCGCCGAGTATCCGGACATCAAGTATCGGGAGCTGATCGTCGACAACACTTGCATGCAGTTGGTTATTAATCCCAAGCAGTTCGACATCTTGTTGCTGGAAAATCTTTATGGCGACATCATCTCGGACCTCGGCGCGGGATTGATCGGCGGATTGGGACTCGTGCCGGGAGCAAATATCGGCGCGGATGGAGCAATCTTCGAAGCGGTGCACGGCTCCGCGCCGGACATCGCGGGGAAAGGAATTGCGAATCCCACGGCGGTGATGTTGAGCGCGGTGCTGATGCTCGATCATCTCAACGAGGCGGAGGCGGCGCGACGGATGCGAGGGGCGATTGAAGCGGTCTACGCCGAAGGAAAACATATCACGCGCGACCTCGGCGGCGCCGCCGGCACCAGCGAATTTACGGATGCAGTAGTAAGGGCGATTGAAACGAGATAAGTTAATAAGCCCAAGATGATGGCTCTTGTTTGTAAGCAGCGGATCTCTTCGAGTGTTCAGCTAAGAGAACGCAGAGGCGCAGAGTTCGCAGAGAGACGCCGAGAAGTTCCTTCTCATTCCTCCAGGTTCATGACCCTTCTTCGAATACCCTGCCGCAGAACTTCGACGTTGAAATTGATCAGCAGGCCAATTTTCCATCCGCCGAGTTTCAGATAAGTCAGAAGTTGAGCTTCGTGAATTGGAGCAAGACTTTCAATCGATTTCACCTCGACCACCAACTCATTTTCGACCAACAGGTCTAGTCGATAGCCACAGTCCAGCCGAATTCCTTTGTATTCCAGGGGCAATGCACGCTCGCGGTGAAATGTAATTCCTCGCATTGCCAGTTCTCTGCACAAACACTCCTGATAGGCCGATTCCAAAAGCCCGGGCCCCAATGCCCGGTGAACCTCAATCGCAGCACCAATCACATTTCGTGTGAGCCGGTTCACATCTTGGGTCATAAGGCAAATTTCCTCTCTGCTTGGCAAGTTTCCAAAATCTCGCTTTTCTGACGAGATTTTTTTGGTCGCAACAATGTAACCATGAGCTCCGTTTGGTTGCGGCCCCAGGCCGCTCTGCGTTCCTCTGCGAACTCTGCGCCTCTGGGTTGATGTGGTTTTGACTCCTCAAGTCCCCCGATGGAGAAATGAATCCACCGGGGGATGCGTCTGAAGAACCTACTGCGATTACTTGGTCTTCGGTGGAATCACCGGGCCAGGATTTGTCACCACCAATTTATTCTCGACGCTCTTCACTCCCGCCACGGCTTTGGCCATGCGCGTGGCGGTTCCCTTCTGACGTCCGGTGGGCGCCTTGCCGGTGAGCGTCACGACGCCGTCTTTCACGGCGATCTCGACGGTCGCGTCTTTCATCGACGGCGCCTTCGCAAACTTGGCTTTCAAGGTTGCCAAGATCGTCGCGTCATCGGTCGCGACCGCGGCTTTCGTGACACCGGTGGACTTGTTTTGCTTCTCCGTTGTTTGTCCGCCCATCACGCCGACAGGGAGCGCCAACAAAAAGAAGCAGCAGAGCATGAGGAAGATTGATTTCTTCATAGAAGTCTCCTTTGCGCGATTCAGAACACGACCGCTTCTGAACCGCAGAATGCGGGGCTAGGTTAAGGGGGGATGACTGCTTGCTTGCCAATCAGACTCTAGCAGATTAAGATTCCTATCACAAGCAGCCATCTCACGCGCAAAGGATGCTTATGGACAATCGCATTGCGGTCTTCATCGATTTTGACAACATGGCGTTGAGCATGCGAGACGACGAAACGTTTCGCGTCGCCTTGGTGCTCGACCGGTTGAAAGAGAAAGGCAAGATTCTCTTGAAGCGCGCCTACTCCGACTGGACGCGGTTTCAGAAATACCAACGCGAGCTGCAGGAGAACGGCATCGAGATGATCGAGATGCCGACGCGCGGGATGCAGCAGAAAAACGCCGCCGACATCAAGATCGTCATCGACGCGCTGGAGACCGCGTTTGCCCGTGAATACGTCGACATCTTTGCCATCGTGTCCGGCGACAGCGATTTCACACCGCTCGTCTCCAAGCTGCGCGAGTACAACAAAACCGTCATCGGCTTCGGACATCAGAAGACCACGAACCGGTTGTTGATCGACCAGTGCGACGAGTTCATATTCTACGATTCGTTGGTGCGAGCGCAGACGACGCGGCGCCCTTCACCGAAGCACGGCGCCGCACCACTGGAAGCGGAATTCGAAGTTCTGCGCGACGCGATGCAGGCGCTGACCCGCGAGGGCATCACCGATCCGCATTTCTCCCACGTCAAGCAGTTCATGCTGCGCAAGAACCCGGCCTTCGATGAAAGCGACCTCGGCTACAAAACCTTTGGAAAATTTTTGGAGGCGGCGCAGCAGAAGGGCGTCGTGAAAATCGTCCGCGACAAGAAACAGAATATTTCGAAGGTGGAAATACCGGAGTAGGCTGGTTTTTGATTCTGGTTCTGGTAGCCCCGGCTGTTCTTCGGGCCGGGGGCTCTTCCGCGCGTTATGAAAAAAATCCCCGGCCCCAAAAACGGCCGGGGCTACCAAAACGCGTCTCGGCGGTGAACACCCGCTTCCGGTTGGATCAATCCCCTATTTTCTCTTTGCCATCGGCACGTACGGCCGCTCCTCGTAACCCAGGTAGAGCTGTCGAGGCCGCGCGATCTTCTGTTCCGGATCGAGCAGCATCTCTTCCCACTGCGCGATCCAGCCGGCCGTGCGGGGAATGGCGAACAGCACCGGAAACATATCCACCGGAAATCCCATGGCCTGATAGATCAATCCGGAGTAGAAATCCACGTTCGGGTAGAGCTTGCGTTTGACGAAATACTCATCATGCAGCGCGATGCGCTCCAACTCCAGCGCGATTTTCAGGAGCGGATTCGTGCCGGTCACTTCGAACACCTGATCGGCCAGCCGCTTGATCACCTTGGCGCGCGGATCGTAATTCTTGTAGACGCGATGTCCGAAGCCCATCAGCCGGCCTTCACCCGCCTTCACCTTCTTGATGAACTCCGGCACGTGATCGATGGCGCCGATCTGTTTCAACATGCGCAGCACCTGCTCGTTGGCGCCGCCGTGCAGCGGTCCGTACAGCGCCGCCGCGGCCGCCGCGATCGCGGAGTACGGATCGACCTGCGAGCTGCCGACGCCGCGCATGGCGTTGGCGCTGCAGTTCTGCTCGTGGTCGGCATGCAGGATGAAGAGCACATCCAGAGCCCGCTCCAACACCGGATTCGGTTTGTACTTCACCTCCGTCATCTTGAAGAGCATGTTGAGAAAATTCCCGGTGTAGGTGAGATCGTTATCCGGATACGCGTACGGCATGCCGATAGAATGCCGGTAAGCGAACGCCGCCAGCGTGATCATCTTGCCGATCAAGCGCCACGTCTGCTTGCGGCGCGATTCCTCCTCGAAAATGCTTTTGGCGTCCGCGTAAAACGTGGAGAGCGCCGCCACCGTCGACACCAGCACGCCCATGGGATGCGCGTTGTGATGGAATCCGTCGATCAGCTTCTTGATGTTTTCATGAATGATGGTGTGATAGGTAATGTGGCGGGTCCATTCCTTCAACTGCGCCTCGTTGGGCAACTCGCCATGGAGCACCAGGTACGCGGTCTCCAAGTACGTGGACTGTTCGGCCAGTTGATCGATGGGGTAGCCGCGATATCGCAGAATCCCTTTCTCGCCGTCAATGAAAGTCACCTTGCTCTTGCAAGAGGCGGTGTTCATGAAGGCCGGATCGTAGGTCATCAACCCGAAATCGTCCGGTGAGATTTTAATTTGGCGCAAGTCCATGGCGCGGACGGCGCCGTTTTCAATGGGAATTTCATATTTCTTACCGTTGCGATTGTCAGTCACTGTGAGAGTGTTCGATGCCATGAGGTTCTCCTTGAATAAGTGCGGGGCGCCGCGGGATCAGCTCCTCGACGCGATGTGGGTCGTTAAGAAAATTTTATTATACTGGATTCTTCGTAAAATTCGGGAGTCTGTTTTTCTATAATCTTGAGTCTTAGCCGTGCCACGAACCGGGTGCGGGCATCGGGCCACCGGACGCATTCTTGCTTCTTCGGTCCAGCTTGTCCTTTGCGCGCAGGGACGTTCGGCTTCTCCCGGGCCCCTCCCTTTTTCGGGTTGAATCGCCCGCCTGAAACGCTTATGATGATGCGCCTTTTTGCCAAGGGGGATTTATGGACGAACTCTTAACCAAAGAGAATTTAGATTTTCGAAATCGCGCCCGCGAAGTGGCCGAAAAATTTGTGCGCCCGATTGCCGCCGAGCTGGATCGAGAGGCGCGCTATCCTTGGGAAATCATCGAACGCCTGAAAGAATACGGGCTCATGGGCGAGTGGATTCCCAAGGAATACGGCGGCGGGGGCGCCGGCGTGCTGAACATGTGCATCATCGTGGAGGAGTTGTCGCGCGCCTGCGGAGGCGTGGGCGTGGCGTACGCCGTCAACGCCCTGGGATCGTTCCCCATTATCTTCGGAGGAACCGAAGAGCAAAAGCAGCGTTGGTTACCGGACATCGCGGCGGGAAAGCGCCTCATCAGTTTTGGATTGTCGGAGCCCATGGCGGGCAGCGACGCCGCCAGCCTCAAGACGCGCGCCGAGCTGAAGGGCGACGTCTACATCTTAAACGGCGACAAGAAGTGGAACACGAACGGCGGCGCCGCCGAAATTTATACGATTTTTTGCGTTACCAACCCGGAACGCGGCACCCGCGGCATCAGCGCCATCGTCGCCGAGAAAGGGACCCCCGGATTCGAAATTGGACGCCGCGAAGATTTGATGGGCATTCGCTGCGTCAGCGTCCACAACCTGCATTTTCGCAACTGCGCCGTTCCGGTGAAGAATCTTCTGGGTGAAAAAGAGGGAATGGGATTTGCGCACGCCATGCAGACGCTCGATAACGCTCGGCCCGGCGTGGCGGCGCAGGCCGTCGGCTTGGCGCAAGGAGCGCTGGAGTTGGCGACCGAATACGCGCGCGGCCGCGAACAATTCGGCCAGCCCATCGCGTCGTTTCAAGGTTTGCAGTGGATGCTCGCCGATATGGCCACTCAGGTGGAAGCGGCGCGCCAATTGGTCTATCACTCGGCTCGGCTGCTCGATGCCGGGGTAAAAAATGTTTCGAAGATCGCGGCCATGGCCAAGGTTTTTGCCACCGACACCGCCATGAAAGTTACCACCGACGCGGTTCAGATTTTTGGGGGCTACGGATACTGCAAGGATTATCCTATCGAGAAGTACATGCGCGACGCCAAGATCACGCAGATTTACGAAGGGACCAATCAAATTCAACGGCTCGTCATCGCGCGGAATCTGATCAAAGAATCGGCGTCTCAGGAACCGAAGTTGGCGGAGCGTTTCCAACCGGTGGGAGCAGCGCAGAAATAAATTCAGGCCTGGTTCGGATTCAGAACAGTCCCGCATGATCGCTGTAGCGACGGCTCAAGGGAACGATAATGACCAAGCCATTGAGCCGAACTCGTTTTTAAAAAATATGACTCTCTAGGCTCATACGTGACGCCAAAGATGTCCAAACTCCAGGTCCCCGAAGGGGACACCTTCAATAGCCCAGGGTTGTCCGCCCGCTCTCGCTTGCGTCCCCCGGGTTTTTGGGGGATTGGCGGACCACCCTGGGTATCGAATCATTCCCAACAACGATTCAACCCGCCGCGGCGGGTTGCGTTAAGCATTTTTTCTATTGTCGGGGCAGATGTCGCTCCTAGCGGAGCTTGCGGGGTGTGTTGGGACTGACAAGAATCGATTAGCCCCCGCGACAGAGGCCCGACTCCACGCTTCCCAGAAAGACGTTCGTCGACCTTTGTCGCTCCGCGCACCACACGCTCGTGGCGCAGGCACTCATGCCTGCGCCCCTGATTTTTGTTCAGAAGGAAACAGCGCAGACCCGCCGCGGCGGGTGTCTGCGCCACAAGGCCAACCGTCTTGCGATTTACATTG
>CAZIDA010000076.1:0-9970 GCA_964537865.1 uncultured Acidobacteriota bacterium | reverse complement strand
GCCGAATCCGGTGAATTCTTGAAGCGGCACGGCGTCATGAAGATGTGTTTCGCGGCTTGGCTCCGGCCAAGCCGTTCCTGCCTTAATCGGAATTTCGAGGCCGGCCTTTCGGTTTGACGAACGGCCCGTGAAACGGATCGATGCCGTTGAAGTGACTTCGGCGATCGACTTCGAAATTCACCTCATGTGAATCGACGGTCTGCTTATGCCAACTGTAGCCATCATTCCTGCCGCCGGAGTGGGGACGCGAATGGGCGGCGACCGGCCCAAGCAATTTTTTGCGTTGGGCGGAGTTCCCATTCTCATTCGAACGCTTCGCAAGTTCAACGCCTCGCCGCAAATTCATCGAGTCCTGGTCCCGCTGCGGGAAGATGAGTTTTCGGAATTCACGCATCTCATCGATGCGGAGTCGTTTCAGAAGCCGGTGGAGTGCGTGGTGGGCGGCGATCATCGCCAGGAGTCGGTGTCGAACGCCCTTCAGCGGGTGGACGAGCGGGCCTTCGATTATGTGGTGGTGCACGACGCCGTGCGTCCCTTCGTGAGTTTGGATTTGATCGAACGATCGCTGTTGGAGGCGCATCGCATTGGCGCCGCTGTGTGCGCCATTCCGGTGATGGATACGGTGAAGCAAATCGAGCGGCAACGCGTGGTGGCGACCATGCCGCGGGAGAAAATCGTCCTGGTGCAAACGCCGCAAGCGTTTCGCACCGATCTGCTGCGCCAAGCGTTCCAGCGAGCGGAGTCGGAGAGTTTTTTTGGAACCGACGAGGCCATGTTGGTGGAACACTTCGGCGCGGAAGTGGGCGTCGTGTTGGGACACGATCACAATATCAAGATCACTCGGCCTGCCGATATTCCCCTGGCTGAATTTCTTTTGGATTTGGAAATGAAGGAGGCCGTCGCAAAGCCGTGAGCACGCGATGCGGAATTGGATTCGACATCCATCGGCTGGTTGCGGGCCGGAAGCTCGTCTTGGGCGGGGTGGAAATTCCCTTTGATCGCGGACTCGGGGGACACTCCGACGCCGATGTCGTGACGCACGCCGTCTGCGACGCGCTTCTGGGCGCCGCCGCGCTCGGCGATATGGGGCGTCACTTTCCAAGCAGCGATCCGAAATTCAAAGACGCCTCGAGTTTGGAGTTGTTGAAGCAAGTGGCGGAGATGGTCCGCCAGAAGGGCTTCCGCATTTCGAACATCGATGCCACCGTGATCGCCGAAGCGCCACGATTGAACTCGCATTTGGAAGCGATGTCCAAACGCCTTGCGAAAACGCTCGGTCTTTCGCCCGACCAAGTCAACGTCAAGGTCAAATCCCACGAAGGCCTCGACAGCCTGGGCCGCGGAGAAGCCATCGCCGCGCATGCCGTTGCGACGATCGAGCAGTGAGCGTTTACGAGAGCACCGCATTATCATCTGGACAAAACCCCACGACCGGCGTAATTACTCGCATCAGGAAGCGTCTTGAGTACGAGATTTTCTTCTTTCCGACCTCGGAAAGACGGCCGGATCGTCCGCACGGCGCCGGAGGAACATCATCCATGGAAACCACTCACGAAATCATCTGTCCTTTTTGCGGCGCCCAACAATTCATCTTCATCGACGTCAGCGTTCACCATCAGCAGTACATTGAAGACTGCCAGGTCTGCTGTCAGCCGATCGAGATGGATATCTTGGTGGAGGATGAGGACGAAGTGCGTGTGGCGGTCGAACAGAGCTGATTCACGCGGCGCCGAGAGGTTTTGCCGCAACAAACGATTCCAACGGTGGCGTGTCGGGTTTGTCTAATATCCCCGCTTTTTATCCACCAAATTGACTAACGGTTCTCCCGCTTGGAATCTCCGGATATTCTCCACGATCAAGGCTCGGCTCTGCGGCCAGAACTCGGGAAAATTCGACGACTCGTGGGGCGTGATCAGCACGTTGGGCGCATCCCAGAGCGGATGATCGGGCGGCAGAGGCTCGTTCTCGAAAACATCGAGTCCCGCTCCGGCCAAACGTTTTTCTCGAAGCGCCGCGACGAGCGCTTTCTCGTCCACCAATTTTCACGGCCGATGTTGATGAGGTAAGCCGCCGGTTTCATTACACGAAGTTCCGCTTCGCCGATGACGCGCTTGGTGTCCGGCGTGTGCGGCAAGGCCAAGACCACGAAATCGGATTCCCGCAGAAGCTCGGCCCGCTGCGACAACGAGAAAACGCGATCCGCGAGATCGGTTCCCATCGAGATGTCTTTCTTCACCGCAAGAATCTTCATCCCCAAGGCGCGGGCGCGTTTGGCGATTTCCTGGCCGATGGACCCGAAGCCGATGATGCCCAGCGTCTTGCCGGACACGACGCCCATCTGCGGGTGCAATGCCCATAGCTCTTCCCGCGCCCAAAGGGGTTGCTGCTGGAATCTATAAGCGTCGAAGAGCCGCCTGGAAAAAGCAAGGATCAAGCCCAATGTGTGCTCGGCCATGACGGGCGAGAAGATGCCGCGCGCGTTGGTGATGGCCACGTCGCTTGCCAGTACTTCCGGAATCATCAGGCTGCCGATCCCCGCCGCCGTGGAGTGGATCCACTTCAAACGCGAGGCCGCCCGAAAAATCTCAGCCGTCATTTTCATGGAGCACAAGGCTTCCGCGTCGACAATTTCGCGCGCCATGGCTTCGAGCGCGACGACGTGCACGAATCGGATGCGCGGAAATATCCGCTGCAATTCCGCGACCCGCTCGTCGCTCATGTTCCAGAGCGAAAAGCCGGGTTGATGAAAGAGCACCATCTTGGTGAGAGTGTGAGTCGGCATGGGGAGAGATTATATCCAACTCCGCCGGTCCTGAAAATGTCTCGCGGTGCTCAGAAGGAACTGGTAGCCACGATCCGATCCTCAGGATCGGAGGCGTTTCTTTGAATGCCACCGGAATTCTGCGGGATTCAGAAATTTTGCCAACCCTATTGCGGCTTTGCCGCACGATGCCGTGGAAAGGCTAGGCCTTTCCAGAGCGCAGGCCAAATCATTCTTCAGAGTCTTCTTCCGGCAAGGCTGAGCCTTGCCGGGGGAACCGAATGAGGAAAGATGCCCGCATCGGAAAGCCCAAGGCTTTCCGCCGCATTGTGCGGGAAAGCCGCGGGTGTTTGGGTAGCGCCGGCCTTTTTTTCTGGCCGGCGGTTCTTCCCCGCATTCGCGTCAATGCCGACGGCCCCCAGAACGGCTGGCGCTACCCATTCTGTTTTGGGAATCGTGGGCTTTGAGGATTTTGCAGGACCCAAATATCTTGCCGTCGGAATGGCGGCTTTGCCGCACCATGGCGTGGAAAGGCTCGGCCTTTCCAGAAAGCGCGCAAAATTATCTTTCAGAACCTTCTTCCGGCAAGGCTGAGCCTTGCCGGAAAAATCGAATGAGAAAGGATGCTGGTGCCGGAAAGCCCCAGGCTTTCCGCTTTATGGTGCGGCGAAGCCGCAGAGAAAAAACAAGCCGGCGGGTTTTTGTCGCATTCGAACAAACGCCCCCGGCCCATAAAACGGCCGGGGCTACCAAATCTATGGAATAGTCTTTTTCAATATCCACCTCTTCGACAGCTTGACTTCATGCGGAAGGCCGCATTAGGATTCCTCACACACGCCCGATGCGCCGAGGTCGGCGCCGAGGAGGGCTTATGATCCGTCAAGCTGCGGTGGCCGGTCGCTTTTATCCCTCGAACAAACAAAAACTCACGGCGGAGTTGGAAGAATTTCTCCCGGATGTGGCGGAGCGCAAGAAGGCGATGGGATGCGTGGCGCCGCACGCCGGCTACATGTACTCCGGACATGTGGCGGGCGCGGTGTTCGCGCGTCTGGATCTGCCGGCGCGCTTCATTATTCTTGGTCCCAATCACACCGGCATGGGCACGCCGCTTTCGATCATGAGTGAAGGAGAATGGGAGACGCCGCTGGGCCGCGTCAAAATCGATTCCGATCTGGCGTATAAGTTGTCGCGCGGTTGCCCGCTCTTGAATGAAGACGAAACAGCGCACCACGCGGAGCATTCCCTGGAAGTCCAGTTGCCCTTCCTGCAGCGGCTGAAGTCGGAGTTTACGTTCGTGCCCATTGCGGTGGGGACGGGCAGCTACGCGCCCTTGGAGCGATTGGGAATGGCGATAGGGAAGCTGATCCAAGAATCGCCGCATCCTGTCTTGATCGTCGCCTCCAGCGATATGAATCATTATGAAGACGACGAGGTGACGCGCAAGAAGGATCATCGCGCCATCGAAAGAGTTCTGGCGCTCGATCCGAAGGGACTTTACGAGGTCATCAAGCGGGAGCACGTCACCATGTGCGGATACGGCCCCACCATCGCGATGCTCACGGCCGCGCGACAACTCGGCGCCCATAAAGCGGAGCTCGTCAAGTACGCCACCTCGGGCGATATTACCGGGGATCGATCCGCGGTGGTCGGTTACGCGGGGATGATTGTGTATTGATGGCGGATTTGAAGATCAAGGTCCCCAACGGGGACGCGCGCTCGCACGACGGGAAGGGCATTCACCGCAAAGGCCCGCCGCGGCGGGCGAAGATGACGCAGAGGAATCTCATCCATCCCGAGACGCTTTCCAAGATGATTCGTCGCTGTTCGCCCGGGAATGAGTGACTCTCTTCCTTCTTCCTGATCACCCCTCAAACAAACACTCTTTCAATCCGATAGAAATTCAAAACTTCCCTTCATCCGCCGACGGGCCATAGAGGCCGGGAACCGGAACATCATTCATCCGGAGATACACGGTCAATTGCGCGCGATGGTGAATGATGTGGTTCATGACCACGGTTCGAAGGACGGCGCTGCGGGGCATCTTCAAAATCGTGACGCCGTTCGAAAGCAACGTCCAAGTTTTGGCGAGATGCTCGTCGCCGGCCTTGGCGAGAGCGGCGCGCGCGGCGGCGATGTTTTTGTCAAATAATTCCAGGAGCTCCTGTGTCGTCCGTGGCGGGGGAGGCGGCGTCGGGCGAACTCCGCCGGGCGCCAAATCCAAGGATTCTTGATCGATGGTCATCGTCATCCAGCTCGGAAGCTGAGCCACGTGTCCGGCCAGCCAAATCATGGTCCCGGATTTTTCGTGAGGCTTCCATGCAAATTTCCCCTCGGGGACTCGCTCCAGAGTCTTGCGTGTGTTGGCCATCTCCTGATCAAACTCCGGCAACAAGGCGTCGCGAATTGCCATAGGTTCTCTTCCTCCAAAATGGGATTGTGTCCGGACATTCTATCGCAATGGCACCGAGGAGCAAGACGTATCTTTTTGAGGAAGGAAGCTGTTGCCAGTTCAGACGACCGCCACGCGCCCTCAACTATTGGCCACCGCCGCCAATTGCGCGCGAACTTTTTCAATGAGCAGGTCGATGCCGACCATATTGAATCCGCCTTCGGGGATGATCACATCGGCGTAGCGTTTGGAAGGTTCTACAAATTCCAGGTGCATGGGGCGAACGGTATTGAGATACTGATTGATCACCGACTCCACGGTTCGGGCGCGCTCGGTGATGTCGCGATGAAGCCGGCGAATGAATCGCAAGTCCGGATCGGTGTCCACAAAAATCTTGATGTCCATCAAATCCCGCAGCGGCTTGTTGTCGAAAATCAAAATTCCTTCTACAAGGACCACCGGTTTCGGCTCCACTCGGACGGTCTGGCGGCTGCGCGTGTGAATGGTGAAATCGTAGACGGGCCGATCGATGGCTTGGCCGCTCTTCAAGCGCCGCAGATGCTCCACGAACAAATCCATGTCCAGGGAATCCGGATGATCGAAATTCTGGCGCGCCCGCTCTTCGATGGGCAAATCGGCCAGCTCCTTGTAATAATTGTCCTGTTGCAACAGAGCGACGGCGCCGCTGTCGATGTGCTCCAAGATTTTGCTGGCCACGGTCGTTTTTCCGGATCCGGTGCCGCCACAAATGCCGATGATCATGGATGTGCGATCCTAAATTCGATGGTAACCTTGCACGGTCATGACGATGCCCAACAGCCGCGCTCATTCTAGTCAAAGCGTGGAGCGCGTCCAAGAAAAAAATTCTTCGAGCTTGTGGTCGCGCCCGGCGACGACGCTCACGCTGATTGTGATCGCCTATGCACTTCTTGCTTTCGCGTTTCGAAATCCGTTTGTGGGGCAATGGGACAGTTTCGATTACATCACCAAGACCGTTCATCACGAAATCTCCGATCTGGCGTTTGGCCGGCCGGCCTTTTTGGCCATCGACATTTTAGTTTGGGACTGCGCGCATCACTTCGGAGTTCAAGCGCCGGACTTTCCGCAAATCGCCCAAGCGTTCGTGTTGGCGTTCGGCCTGCTCGGTCTGGTGACGTTTTACTTTTGTGTGAAGCCGATCGGTGGAAAATCGCTGGCCTTGATCGGAGTCGCTTGGCTGGCCACGACACCGATGTACGTGGCCTATTCGGGTTTGGTGATGACGGAAGTGCCGTCGTTGACGTGCCTCATGGCGTCGCTGGCGTTTGTGCTTCGGTGGGAACGCACGGAGCGAAACCGGGATTTAATTTGGAGCGCGCTTTTGTTCGCCGCCGGAGTTCACATGCGCGAGCAATTGATCACCGCCGCGGGCGTCTTCCCGTTCTTGGTTTTGCTGAATCGGCGAATCAGCTTGCGAAGAAGAGGAATCGCGTTTGCGCTGCACACGATGGTCGCGAGCGTCGCCATCATCGGCGTTCTTTTTGGATTGGGAATTTGGGATAAGGGTTACTGGGGGCGCGTGGTGTATTGGTACTCGGTGGTCCGGCTGGTGCACCAGGATCTTTGGCGACAATTGTACTTTCTCGCGAAGTTCTCGCTCGCCAACTCGCTGCTGGCTCTGATTGTTGCGGTGGCGACGTTTCGACGTTGGTCGCGAGTAATTCCGGCGCGGGCCGTCGCTATGGGCATGGGATTTCTTCCGCTGTTCGCGCTGCTTCCCAATGGAGATCTGGGAATCCAGCCTCGCTATGAAATCATCGCCGTCCCCGCAATGATCGTGGCGGCGCTGATGGGATTGAAACAAATCTTTCTGACATTGAATCCATCGAAGCGAAAAATGCTTGTGACTGCGTTGGTGGGCTGCCAAATTCTATTGTTGATCGCGGGCATGGTGAGGTTGACGCAATTCAACAGACTTTCTCAATCTCGCAAGGTGCGCATGGAAGCGCTCTTGAAGACCGCCCCCGAGAATGCGGTTTTCATCGGCGGCGCGTACACGCCGGTCGTGGAGTTTTATCGACAGACGGGCGAGCGTCCCGACTGGGAGATCATTCGGTCCGGCTGGGAATGGCCGGGGAAAAAACTTCGGACGGTCGTCGAACAGAAGCTGGAAGAGCGCCGCCCGGTGTTCTTACTCACCGGGGAAGGCGTGTGGGATTTTTTGAAGAACCAAGAGCGGGATGTCGATGCGCTCAGATCGCAATTTCGGTTTGTCCCCATCGACCCGGGCGAAGAGCAAGTGATGACGAAATAATCCCGCAGTACCTTGCGCATCTCTGTTTCTGTGGCGTGAAGATTTCAAGCACTCCGCGACTGCCACTCACCGCCGAGTCGCCGAGAACGCCGAGATCGCGCGGAGAATCGCTCTCCTGTTTTCTGAACACCCCATCACGATCACTGCGGCGACCACTCTAGCGCATCAATCATGATCCAGACGCTGGAGCTGACTGCAATATTGTCCCCGAAGGGGACGTGTCCTCCAGCCCAGGGTTGTCCGCCGGCTCTTTCGGCGGACTACCCTGGGTGCGAATTCACGTTAATCGAGGCGATAACCCCAACGGGGTTATGGCCAATGAAACTTATTTTTGGGGCAGATGAAAAGAGAGGGAAATCAACGATCCTGAATCGGGCCACGAGGTGGAAAATGGGTAACAATTTTTTACAGCCCCAGCGCCACCATTCCCGTCGAGTCGAAGAACTGTCCCATGCGGCGAAACTTTTCGTATCGCGATGCGACCAATTGATCCAGCGAAACTCCGCGGAGTGCCGCCAAGTCTTTCTGAAGCTGTTTATCGAGCGTTTCCGCCATGGCCTTGGGATCGTTGTGAGCGCCGCCCTCGGGTTCGGGAATAATCTCGTCGACCAAGCCGAGCTGTTTCAAATCTTCCGCCGTCAACTTGAGCGCCGCCGCGGCCTCTTCGGCGCGCTTGGCGTCGCGCCACATGATAGAGGCGCATCCTTCCGGTGAAATGACGGAGTAGATGGAATACTCCAGCATGTTCACGATATTGCCGACGGCGATGGCCAACGCGCCGCCGCTGCCGCCTTCTCCGGTGATGGTCACGATAATCGGCACGCGCAGCCGCGACATTTCGCGGAGGTTGTACGCAATGGCCTCGGCTTGCCCGCGCTCTTCCGCGTCGATGCCCGGGTAAGCGCCCTGAACGTCGACGAAAGAAAAGACCGGGCGATTGAACTTCTCGGCGATCTTCATGACGCGGAGCGCCTTGCGATAGCCTTCCGGTTTCGGCTGTCCAAAATTCCGATAGACCTTCTGTTTGGTGTCGCGGCCCTTTTGTTGTCCGACCACCACCACCGGCTCTCCATGGAACTTCGCCAAACCGCAGACCATGGCGTGATCGTCGCCAAATCGCCGGTCTCCGTGCAACTCGATAAATTCCGTGAAGCAGTGTTGGATGTAGTCGAGCGTATAGGGCCGCTGCGGATGCCTGGCCATCTGCACCTTCTGCCACGGCGTCAGCTTGGCGAAGACTTCACGCTTCACGCGCTCGATCCGGGATTTGAGCCGCTCAATTTCCTTCTTGCTCTCGTCGTCGCGATTCAGCTTGGAAAGCTCCACGATCTGCTGTTCCAACTCGCGGACGTCCTCGCGCTGATTGTAAATATCCTTGGGATTTGTCATTAACTCTGCCGATCCTTGCGGGAGAGTCGACACCGGGCGCAACTTGCTTTCATTTCGCTGCGGCCCGTTCCTTCCGCAGTTCAAGCCGTTCTTGCGACTCGATTAGGAATGCTTCGTCTGCGGTGTCTTGTTTGCCGGACGACCCGAATCCCCCATCAACCTCACCGCTCCCATTCCGCAAATGGCTTCCACTTCACGGATGAATTGGGAATGAGGCTTCACCCTGACATAATTATCGGGTATCAAGGTTACCAGAAACTGTCGTTGGTGTTCAAGCTCGAACACCACCGCGCAGTCGCCGCGGTTCTTTTCGAAGAGTTGCAGCAGGCGCGGCGCCGCGTCGTCTTCCAATCCGATGAGGTTGACGTGAACCACCATTTGCTTCGCCATCGAAAGGCGGACGTCTTTCAGCGGAAAAATTTCGGATACGAGAATCTTCACCTTGCCGGTTTCATCCACGTCCACGCGCCCTTTGATGAACACCGGATCTTCCGACTTCAACATCGATTCATAAGTGCGAAAGGGTTCGGGGAAGACGACGATGTCGACGATGCCGTGCATATCTTCCAAAACCGCGGTGGCCATGCGATCGCCTTTGCGGGTCTTGAGGTGGCGGACGCTGGTGAAGATTCCCCCGATGGAAACTTCGCGTCCGCTGTCGAGATTGGCGAGCGTTTCAGTGGTGGCGCTTGAAAATTCCTCCAGTTCTTTTTCAAACCGCGCCAGTGGATGTCCGGTGATGAAAAATCCCAGCGTCTCCTTTTCGTAATTCAAAAGGATGTGTTCCTGCCATTCTTCCAAGTCCGGGAGTCGGTCGTTGACGGCGGCGGAACTGGGGCCGCCAAACAATCCGCTTTGGCCGGATTGACGATCGCGCTGCATCTTGGCCCCGGCCTCCATGGCCCGATCGATGACCGCGGCCAGTTGCGAGCGGCGCGCTTTCAAAGAATCGAAGCAGCCCGCTTTGATCAAGCTTTCGAGCATGCGCTTGTTCAGCGCGCGCGTATCGACGCGCTCACAAAAACCGAAGATCGATTTGAAAGGCCCCTCCGCCTGCCGCGCCTCCAGAATCGATTTGATGGCGCTCTCACCCACGTTCTTGATGGCCGCCAAGCCGAAGCGAATCTTTTTGATCTCC
>CAZIDA010000075.1:0-9989 GCA_964537865.1 uncultured Acidobacteriota bacterium | reverse complement strand
ACATCTTATTCCGACACCTTTGATTCGAGGCGTTTGCGACCTCAGCCGGAGATTCGACCTGAATCTTTGGGTGTATCAAGATTGGGACTGGTTCGCCTGGCGTCGCGATGAATTCGTGGATCGCGAAGAAGCGACCGCCGAATTTTCAGCGCAGGTGGACGAACGCCTCGAAAGCCATTTTCAGAACTGTCCTAAGTTGACGGTGGTTGGCTCACCGGAGATCGTGCGGCAATGTCGGCAAGAGGTCCTTCAGCAATGGGGAAGCGAGTTGGAAGCGACGTGCTCCCAGCCGCGCTTTCTCGACATCACCATCAAAAGCGCCAACAAAGGTGCGGTCATCACCAATCTTTCCAGAATCCTTCATATCCCCGCCGAGCAGATCGCCGCCATCGGCGATGGGCCGAATGACGTGGGGATGTTTGCGCGGGCGGGCCTCTCCATCGCCATGGGCAATGCCGAGGAGTGCGTCCAGAAGTCGGCAAAGTTCGTCACGACGGCCAACACCGACGAGGGATTCGCCCGGGGCATCGAGAGTTTCGTCTTGGAACAACAGCTTTCGACTTGAATTCCGAAGACCCGATAGGGTCGCGACGATGTCAGTCGATGAATGCAGAGGTTGATTTCAAGCCTGCGGCGGTGCAAGATATCGGCTTCAGGCACATCGAGGAGGAGAAAACGTGAGCGCGCCGGCGCGTCAGCAAGAGCAAATTGACCAGCTTTGCATCAACACCATTCGCGTTTTGGCAATGGACGCCGTTCAAAAAGCAAATTCCGGACACCCCGGGATGCCCATGGGCGCGGCCTCCATGGCTTATGTCCTTTGGGATCGATTTCTTCGGTTCAATCCGGCGCAGCCCAACTGGCCGAACCGTGATCGATTCGTCCTTTCCGCCGGGCATGGATGCATGCTTCTTTACGCGCTGCTTCATTTGACGGGCTTCGATCTCTCTTTGGATCAGATCAAACAATTTCGTCAACTGGGCTCCTTGACGCCCGGTCATCCGGAGTACGGGCTGACTCCCGGTGTGGAAGTCACCACCGGTCCGTTGGGACAGGGATTCGCAAACGGAGTGGGGATGGGAATCGCGGAAAGATTTTTGGCCGCTCATTTCAATCGGCCCGGACATTCGATCGTGGATTACCGCATTTACGCCATCGTCAGCGACGGGGATTTGATGGAAGGGATCACCTCGGAAGCCGCTTCCTTGGCCGGACATTTGGGGCTGGGAAATCTCATTTATCTCTACGACGACAACCACATCTCCATCGAAGGCGACACGCTCTTGGCCTTCACGGAGAATGTCGACGCTCGATTCGCCGCGTACAACTGGCACGTTCAACGCGTCGATGGAAATGATCTCGAGGCGATACATCGAGCCCTGGATGCGGCCCGCGCGGAGACGAATCGACCGTCTCTGATCTGTTGTCGAACGCACTTGGCCTATGGAAGTCCGAACAAGCACGATTCCGCGTCCGCGCACGGCTCGCCCTTGGGGGCCGATGAGGTTCGGCTGACGAAGGAGGCGCTGGGATGGACGGAGGAGACTCCGTTTTTTATTCCCGACAGCGCTCTGAATCATTTTCGCAACGCGTTGACGCGCGGGAAGGCTTGGGAGGAAGAGTGGCAGAAAGCCTTCTCGGCGTATGCCGCCGAATATCCGGACATGGCGCGCCAATGGGAAACGATCCAAGAGAAGAAGCTTCCAACGGATTGGACGAAGAGCCTGCCGACGTTTGATCCGGGATCGAAGCCCCTGGCCACGCGGGAAGCTTCCGGAAAAGTGCTGAACGCCTTAGCGCCGGCGATCCCGTGGTTGATCGGAGGATCCGGGGATTTGGCGCCTTCGACGGACACGCTCATGAAGCTTTCGCCCGGCTTTGAAAAGGGAAGCTACGAAGGGCGGAATCTCCATTTTGGAGTGCGGGAACATGCCATGGGCGCCGCGGTGAATGGCATGGCGGTGAGCGGCGTCCTTTCGTTTGGCGCGACCTTTCTTCAGTTTTCCGATTATCAACGGCCGGCGGTTCGGCTGGCGGCCTTGAGCGAATATCCTTCCATCTTCGTTTACACGCACGATTCCATCGGGCTGGGCGAAGATGGACCGACGCATCAACCCATTGAACATCTGGCCGCCTTGCGCGCGATTCCTCATCTGACGGTGATTCGTCCCGCCGATGCGGAAGAGACGGTGTGGGCGTGGAGAATTGCGCTGGAGAATCGACATGCGCCGACCGCCCTGGTCTTAACGCGACAGAAACTGCCGATCTTGGATCGAAAAAAATATGCTCCCGCGTCCGGCGTCGTTCGCGGCGCGTATGTCTTGGCGGAAGCGACGAGAGGCCAGCCCCATCTCATTTTGATTGCGACAGGTTCAGAGGTCGCGCTGGCCTTGAGCGCCCGAGAGAAGTTGGAGGGCGAAAAAATCCCGACGCGCGTCGTCTCAATGCCCAGTTGGGAACTCTTCGCGGCGCAGCCGCAAAACTATCGCGACGAGGTGTTGCCGGCTTCGGTCGGCGCGCGCTTGGCGATTGAGATGGCGTCTCCCATGGGTTGGGACCGCTGGGTGGGTGAGCGTGGTGATGTCTTGGGGATCGACGGCTTCGGCGCGTCCGCTCCCATCGAAGCGCTTTTGGAAGCGTTCGGCTTTACCGTCGAGAACGCCGTCGCCCGCGCCAAGAAAGTTCTGGGAAGATGAATTTCCAAGGTCGCGGCATTTCTGTGAGCGGAATCGCGGGATGACTTCATGAAAGCAAGCCATTAGACCGAAGAAAGTTTTTCGAATGGGATAGGGTCGTTTATGCGAATTGCGATGGGCGCCGATCACGGCGGCTTCGAGCTGAAGGAAAAGATCAAAGAATATCTGGCCGCCCAAAATCACAGCGTAGTGGACGTGGGAACGCGCAGCGCCGATCCGGTCGATTATCCGGACTTCACCTCGGCGGTGGCGCAGAAGATTCTGCGAGGTGACGCGGAAGCGGGGATCATGGTGTGCGGCAGCGGCGTCGGCGCTTCCGTGGCCGCCAACAAGATCAAAGGCATTCGCGCCGGACTGTGCCATGACACCTTCTCGGCGCGCCAGTCCCGCGAGGACGATGACGCGAATCTGCTCTGCCTCGGAGCCCGAGTCATCGGCTATCGTCTGGCGTTTGACGTGGTGGACGCATTTTTGAAAGCCCGGTTTTCGGGAGCCGAACGACATCGCCGCCGTCTCAAGAAAGTGGCGCGATTGGAGTCCGGTGAAATTCTTTGAGCGATGAGCGGCGACTTGTCTCGCACCGGACCGACAAGTTCCGTCTCGCGCCGGTTTCCAAGGTACGGCCCCCTCATGAGGGGAAGCATTGATAGCGGTCAACTGAGCAAAGGAGAGAGCTTATGCAACTCGGATTCATCGGATTGGGAAAGATGGGCGGGAACATGGTTCAGCGGTTGATGCAAGGCGGCCACCGGGTGATTGCTTACGATCGGAATGCAGAGGTCATGAAGGAGCTGGCCGTCAAAGGCGCCACTCGCGCCGCCACTGTCGCGGAAATGGTTTCCAAGTTGAGCGCGCCTCGAGTGGTGTGGATCATGGTGCCTTCCGGCAATCCCACTCAAGAGACCATCAACGAGCTGTCGTCGCATCTGGAGAAAGGCGACATCCTGATCGACGGCGGCAACTCCAATTTCAAGGACAGCGTTCGGCGCGGAAAAGAGTTGAGTGAGCGCGGTGTCTATCTCATCGATTGTGGAACCAGTGGCGGAGTTTGGGGACTGCAGCTCGGCTACTGCATGATGATTGGCGGCGATTCCAGTGCTCTGAAAATCGCGGAGCCTCTCTTTAAATCGCTGGCCCCGGAGAACGGATATGCCTTCGTGGGCCCCACCGGCGCCGGCCACTACGTCAAGATGGTACACAACGGAATTGAGTACGGCATGATGCAGGCTTACGGAGAGGGATTCGAGATTCTGCACGCCTCTCAATTCAATCTCAATCTGCATCAGGTGGCGCGTGTTTGGAATCACGCCAGCGTGGTGCGGTCGTGGCTGTTGGAACTGGCCGAAGATGCGTTGGAGAAAGATCCCAATCTCGACAAGATCAAAGGATACGTCGAAGATTCCGGTGAGGGCCGCTGGACGATTTTGGAAGCCATCGACCACAACGTTCCGGCGCCCGTGATCACGATGTCGCTGTTTGAGCGATTCCATTCGCGTCAACCGGAATCGTTCAGCGCCAAGTTGCTGGCGGCGCTACGGAACGAATTTGGCGGCCATGCGGTCAAGGCCACGTCGAAGTAGCTTTGGAGAAATCGTTCGAGGCCTCTGATCCGGCGCTTCGAAAGCCGCCGGCGTGCGATCACATTTTTTTGAGGAGAACATGACATCAGCACAAACCATCACCAATCCGCTGCGAGAGGGCCTGCAGGCGGAGCGATCGGCGGACCCCTGCGTCATTGTGATCTTCGGCGCCTCCGGCGATCTCACCAAGAGAAAGCTGACGCCGGCCCTGTTCAGCTTGGCGGAACAACACTTGATCCCCAGCGCCTTCGCGGTGCTGGGATTTGCGCGCCGCCCCATGAGCGACGAGGATTTTCGCAGTTCGCAACGGGAATTCATCGGGGCCGATCGCTTGAACACGCCGACTTGGAAATCCTTTGAGGAAGGTCTCTTTTATCTGGCTTCGGATTTCTCCGACCCTGCGGGATACAAGAAGCTGGCGGACGCGTTGGCCAAGCTGGATCGCGAGCGCGGCACGTGCGGCAGTCGACTTTTCTATTTGTCGACGCCGCCGGCGGTCTATTCCGAAATCATCCGGAACCTGGGCGCGGCCGGCTTGGTGGCCAAAAAGAACGCCAAACAATGGACCCGCATCATCATCGAAAAGCCCTTCGGCCGCGATTGGGAAAGCGCGCACGCGTTGAACGAGGAGGTCAACGCCGTCTTTCAAGAGGATCAGGTTTACCGGATCGATCATTACCTCGGCAAAGAAACGGTGCAGAATATTTTGGTGTTCCGATTTGCCAACGGAATTTTCGAGCCCATCTGGAATCGCCGTTATGTCGATCACGTTCAAGTGACCGTGGCCGAGACGCTGGGGGTCGAGCATCGGGCGTCGTACTATGAAACCTCCGGAGCGACGCGCGACATGGTTCAGAATCACATGCTGCAAGTGCTCAATCTGGTGACCATGGAACCTCCCGTGGCGCTCGACGCCGAAGGGATTCGCGACGAAAAAACCAAAGTGCTGCGCGCCATGCGCAAGGTGTCGGTGGACGAAGCGCCGCAATTCAGCGTTCGCGCTCAGTACGGTCGCGGCTTTGTCGCCGGCAAGCCGGCGCCGGCGTATCGTGAGGAAGATGGCGTCAATCCGCAATCGACCACGGAGACTTATTCCGCGTTCAAGTTCTACATCGACAACTGGCGCTGGGCCGGGGTGCCGTTTTATCTGCGCTCCGGGAAGCGCCTTCCCAAACGCGTGTCGGAAGTCGCCATCCAGTTTAAGCCCGTGCCGCATCTTTTGTTCGGTCAAACGGCGAGCGATCAGTTGGAGCCGAATGTCCTGGTGCTGAAGATCCAACCGGACGAGGGCATCACGCTGCGGTTCGGCGCCAAGCTCCCCGGACAATCTATCCACATACGATGGGTCAACATGGATTTTCGCTACGGCACTTCCTTTGGAGTGAAGCCTCCGGAGGCGTACGAGCGATTGATTCACGATTGCCTGCGCGGAGACGCGACGCTGTTTGCGCGCCGCGATGGCGTGGAAGCGGCTTGGAAGGTGATCATGCCGTATCTGGAAGCGTGGCGGCAATCGAGCGAGAAGAGTCTGCCGCTGTACGACGCCGGCTCTCAGGGGCCGGCTGAAGCCGACGCGTTGCTCGCCGCCGATGGACGCCGTTGGCGACGACTCTGACGATGCCGCCCAATGCGGCGTGAGATTTGAAAGGATAAGATCGTGTCCCATCAAGATGCATTAAACCAAGCCCAACCCGGACGCCCGCTCGAAGTGGACATCGCCTCCATTGAAGATCAATTGCAGGAATTGTGGAAAGAGGTGGCGGAGACGATGCCGGCTGACGACGAAAGCGCCGGCGCGGTGGCGCGCGCCTGCGTCATGAATCTGGTGGTCTATTCGGAACAGCCGCCGCAGGAAGCCGCCCTCACGCAATCGTTGACCGAGCTTTCGCTCCAGAATCCTTGCCGCGCCCTTCTCGTGATGGCGGAGCCGGAGGCGAAGGAGTCCCGCATCAGCGCTTGGATTTCCGCGTCGTGTCAGCGCCCGACGCCGGGCAGCAAGGTGGTGTGCTGCGAGCAGATTTCGTTTCGGGGTTCCGGCGCCGCCGTGCGGGAGCTGGCGACCACCGCGGTTCCGTTTCTGACTTCGGATTTGCCGGTGTTTCTGTGGTGGAAAGGACATCGTCTTTTTGATAGCGATTTTTTGAGAAACTTCTCACCGCTGTGCGATCGGTTGATCCTCGATTCGAAACACTTTGCGTCTCCACGAACTGAATTTCCGCGGCTTCAGAATCTCATTCAAAGCTCCTGGGATCGTTTGGCGGTCAGCGATGTGGCGTGGCATCGGCTGATGCAGTGGCGCGAATTGACCGCGCAGTTCTTCGACGCGGCGGTCTTTCGAACTCATCTCCCGCATATCGAAAAGGTCACGGTGGAATTCAATGAACGCGCCGAAGATGGCGGCGGCGTTCCGCCGCAAGCCTACCTGTTGGTGGGATGGTTTGCCAGTCGTTTGAAATGGGAATTGGTTTCTTCCGAGACGACCGGCGCGACGGAGGAATTTAAGCTGCGATCCCGCGAGGGGAAAGGGATCAGCGTCTCGATTCGTCCCACGGAAGCGCGAGCGGAGTTGTCCGGCCATCTGGTGTCGTTTGAGATCGCGACGGGGGAAGAGTGGGCGACCACGTTTCGAATTGCCAAGGGAGAGAACGCCGATTGCGCCCAGACGGAGATGGCGTTTTCCAATCTGCCGCCCTATCGCCGCATTGTACCTCTGCGGATTTATAACGAGACGGAATTGATTGCCCGGCAATTGGAGATTGTGGGCCACGATCCGGTGTATGAAGAGTCCATCGCCATGGCCGCGCGGCTGGTGGGATCGCTGAAATAGATTTTGTTCAGAAAATGGATTTTGCTCATTTCCCTCAGGGATCGCGATCTCCACCGTTTTGGCCGCGAACTCGCTCAGAAATGTCGGGGAAGAGAATGGAATCGATTTGAATCAGGTGTTCTATGGTGTCGCAGAGTTCTAGTCCTCAGGAAATCAAAATTTTTGAAAGCCTTCAAGCCTTAAGTCACGCCGCCGCCGACTGCTTTGTTCAAGACGGGACCACCGCCATTGAGTCGCGAGGACGATTCACGGTGGCGCTGTCGGGGGGATCGACTCCCCGGAGCCTCTATAGCCTGTTGGCCAGCGACGAATATCGTTCCCGCCTCGATTGGTCCAAGGTTCATTTCTTTTGGGGTGATGAGCGTTCCGTGCCGCCCATTCATGTGGACAGCAATTTCCGTATGGCGCGCGAGACGTTGCTGAGCCGGATCAACGCCCCCATGTCGAACATTCACCGGATTCTTGCGGAAAAGACCGTGACCTCGGAGGCGGCGAAGTCGTACGCCGAAGAACTGAAACGATTTTTTTCATTGACCGACGGACAGTGGCCGCGGTTTGATCTGATCTTACTGGGCATGGGTCCCGACGGGCACACGGCGTCGCTGTTTCCGGGGACACCGGTGATTCACGAGGCGCAGGCGCTGGTCGCCGCGCCTTGGGTGGACAAATTCAAAACCTATCGCATTACGATGACTCCCCCGGTGATCAACCATGCGGCGCACATTTTGTTCTTTGTGGCCGGCGCGGATAAAGCCGCAGCGCTGCGCGAAGTGCTGGAGGGAGACTATCGGCCGGACCTCTATCCCTCACAGGTCATCCGGCCAACGGAGGGCCGGCTGACGTGGATGATCGACCAAGCCGCGGCGGCGCTGTTGAGCGCCAAGCGGTGAATAAAGAGAAAGGAGAAGAGAGTTTGAAATCAATTGCCCATTCTATTTCGAACGCGATTCAGGGAGAGGAAAAATGGAAATGGAGGAGCGCCCTGATCACGATAGTTTTGTGTGCTTTCATTTTAGAGATGGCGCCGGTTTTGGGGCGCGCGGCCGCCAAGAATCAAGGCCCCGATCCCTGGACCTCGGCTCAGCTTCTTCAACCGGCAGAGTTGGCTAAGGAACTGAAATCGGCTCATCCCCCAGTGGTCATTCAAGTCGGTGTTTGGAACTTGTATCGACGCGGTCATGTGCCCGGCGCGTTGTACGCGGGCCCGGCGTCTGAGCCAGGCGGATTGGAAAGACTGGGAAGCGAGCTGAAGAGCCTTTCGCGATCGCGTGTGCTGGTGATCTATTGTGGATGCTGTCCGGTCAACTTCTGTCCCAACATCCGCCCTGCATTCAAGCTTGCGAAGAAATTGGGCTTCACCAAAATGAAGGTCTTGTATCTTCCCAACGATTTCGGGAAGGACTGGGAGCAAAAGGGATATCCGGTGGAGAAGAGTGGGATGTGAGCGTCTCGTTGACTTCATCCCCGCGCGTTCCTCGAATGTGCGATGTTTCGATAGCCGGGATTCACCAGCCTTTGGGTGAATCCCAGACCCGTGAGATGTCCGGCTCCGATCCATCGGGGCCGGCTACCACCAATTTTCATGCCCTTGGCTGCCTCGACTCGCCGGGGCATGAGTGACTGCTCCCGGAAGCTCCAAGATTTTTCTTCCGAGAGGGATCTTCAGGTCGGCGTAACGCAACTGTGATCCCCCGTTTGTTTGCGGCCCCGGACCGCTCTGCTCTTCTTTCTTGAAACCTTCTGCTGAAGGCGCTCGTCTTTTGAAAATGATAGTCTCGTTGAAGCAAAGAGGAGGCTCAGGTTATCTTCATCGAGACTGAAGGTTTTGAAAATTCGGACTCAGGTTTCCGCCGAACCACCTGACCGCGTCAATCCACCGTTTCATCTGCCGGTCTATTTCCGGATTCTCCAAGGAGGCAGTCTCGTGAATTCATACCGTTCATTCCTGCGATTCGCATGCGCCTGCGCCATCTTAATCGGGGTCTGGTCTTCTTCCGTATTCTCCTCCGCGTTACGGGATTGGTGGAGCGTTGATCCCGAAGAATCAGCGCAGAGAGACGATTCCATCGAAAGTCTCGACAGTGTCGACCCGTCGTCTGAAAAAATTGAAATCCGAGGAAAGATAAAGGATCTCGACAGTCAGCCGTTGAAGAACGTTTCGATTACCGCATCGGCTGACCATCTGAGAACGTTTTCGGATGATCGTGGGGAGTTCGCATTGGAGTTTCCCGCGGCGACTCGCGAAATTCGGCTGGTGTTCGAGTTGGCGGGCTATTATCCCGAAACGCTTTCGTACGAAGTCAAGAACGTTCCGGTGGAAGTGGAAGTGACGTTGACCCCGGTGAAAATCATTCGGCAAGAAGTGATGGTTGTGGCGCCGCGTCTCGACGTTCCCTTGAATGAAGCGCCGGCGGCCACCTCGTGGGTCGGCCTGGATACGCTCGATTCCATGCCGCGCGCGGTGGCTATCGACGAAGCGCTCGGCGGAGTTCCAGGTGTGAAGGTCGATAACCAAGCCAACGGCGAGCGCGTTCACCTTTCCATTCGCGGCCAAGGCATTCTCACGGAGCGAGGCATCCGCGGCATTCAGGTTTTGTTGGACGGGCTTCCGCTGAATGATCCGTCGGGATTTGTTCCAGATCTGTTTGACGTGGATTGGGCCGGAGTCCAAGAAATGGAAATCGTGCGCGGCCCGCTGGCGTTTCTTTACGGCGGCGGATCTTCGGGCGGCGTCATCGACATCCGCACTCACGACGCCTCCGACGTTCTTCACGGCGCGGTCTGGACTTCCGGTGGATCGAACGGCTTCTACAAAGGGCGCGCGGAACTCTCCGGTCCCATGTCGCGAGGAAGTTTTTTGATGGCGCTTTCGCGGACCGCCGGCAG
>CAZIDA010000074.1:0-10025 GCA_964537865.1 uncultured Acidobacteriota bacterium | reverse complement strand
TGGCACCTCGATGTCGGCTCATCGCATCCTGGAGCTGTAGAAGGTTCCAAGGGTTAGGCTGTTCGCCTATTAAAGCGGTACGTGAGCTGGGTTCAGAACGTCGCGAGACAGTTCGGTCCCTATCTGATGTGGGCGTAGGAGATTTGAGAGGACCTGTCCTTAGTACGAGAGGACCGGGATGGACGAACCTCTTGTGTTCCAGCTGTCCTGCCAAGGGCACGGCTGGGTAGCGAAGTTCGGTCGTGATAAACGCTGAATGCATATAAGCGTGAAGCACACCTCGAGATCAGATCTCCCAATCCCCCTCGGGGGATATGAAGGTCACCAAAAGACGATTGGTTTGATAGGCTGGATGTGTAAGTCCGGTGACGGACTGAGCTGACCAGTACTAATTGACCGTTCGGCTTGAATCTAATTCAATTACCCATCGATATTGAGTTGTCAAAGACAAATCTCCGCCGCCAGCGCGGAGCGATCTTTGAATCCCCTTCGGGAAACTCCCAGGTTTCCTGGTAGCCATAGCGTGGGGGTACCACCCGATCCCATCCCGAACTCGGAAGTTAAGCCCCACAGCGCCGATAATACTTCGCGGGATACCGCGCGGGAACGTAGGACGTTGCCAGGAATAAATTCGAAACGGCCCGAATGAACCGAATCATTCGGGCCGTTCCTTTTTTTGGGGTTCATGTCCTTGATCCTTCAGACGCCGGTCTTTGCTCAGCAAGCTTCGAAATTTTTGTTTTCTGGCAAAACTTTCAGGTCGCAACAATGTTGCCATTAGCTTTCGCGGCGGCCCGCCAAGGCGGGCGGCCCCGGGCCGCTCTTTTCGTTTCCAGATCGCGCAATCAGAAACCTCGTGTTGCGATGGGAAAAGGAAAACGCGTTGTGTGACTCCTGGAGTCCAAAGTTCAGGGGCGCTGATCGATTTTTGCGGAGACTCAGGCGAAAGAAAGCGCTGAATCGCTGAGGTGGCGGGCTTTGGGTTGGACCTTTTCGTCGTGGGAGTGAATTCAAATCTTCTTTCTCGGAGGAATGGCGTCATGTGTCTCTCTCACGCTCTTTTGGGACCGTTCGCTCCACAAGAGATTGCATGGAAGTTGCTTAGTCCTCCTACATTTTGATTTATCGCCGCGTCGGTCACCGGGAATTTCCCCAAGCGCTCGGAATCCGGCGAAAAACGCCCATTTTTTCTATTGACATTGAGTTTCAGTTCAGATATTTTTTTGAGCGCATTTGTTTTGTGTTTTTGTTGGCTCAGGACTGATTCAATATGAAATAAAGGCCGCTGAATTAGCTTACGCAAACTCAGCGGCCTTTTTCATTTTGAAGGGGACGGTCAGCGACCGGGCCAACTCCCAAAACCGCGTGGCCGGATAAAAACACAAAACAGACTTGCGGAGGGCTTCGATCTTGCTAGTCGGGGTTCTTTAAAACAACAGCAGCAACTAAGGAGCATTTTCTCAATGGCAAAAGAAACTGGAAAAGTGAAGTGGTTCAACAACAGTAAGGGATACGGGTTCATCGAGCGAGAGTCCGGCAGCGATGTGTTCGTGCACCACACGGCCATCCTGCAAGAAGGCTATCGCACCCTCGCGGAAGGCGAGTTGGTGAGGTTCGAAGTCACGGAAGGGCCGAAGGGTCTTCAGGCGGACAAGGTCGAGAGGCTGGGAGCTCAAACCGCGGTTGCAGCCCCCCAAGCCTAAAATCACTCCTCACCTCCGTAAAATTGTTCCCCGAAGGTTTTCTTCCTTCGGGGTTTTTTTTGCCCGACCCCAGAAGACCAGATCATTTCGATTCTTTGGGAGGATTTTCCATGAGGGAACGAGCGGCGGCGATGGATCGGCGCACTGCAGAAGCGTCATCGGCCTGGGGGGCGAGTTTCAAATAGAGTTCGTATTCCCGGATGACGTCGGCATACTTCTTTTGGATGACGTAAACGTCTCCCATGTTCTCATGGGGGTCCGGATATTGCGGATCGAGCGCGGCCGCTTTCTGAAACTGCTGAATCGCGGCGTCATAATTCTTCTCATCTTTGAGCACCAATCCCAGATTGTTGTAGGCCACCACGAGATTGGGATTGTCCTTGAGCGCTGCCTCGTAGCGGGCTTTGGCTTCGGTGGTTGCGCCTCGCACGGCGTAGACGTTCCCCAAATCCACTTCGACGTCGGCCGCCTTGGGATTGATGGCCAGCGCGGCTTGGTATGCTTTGATGGCGTCATCAAAGCGATTGAGGCGCGCAAAAGCATTTCCCAGCCGATGCTGCGCCTCTTCCATTTTGGGCGCTAATCCCGCAGCCGACCTGAATTCAAGCAGCGCGTCCCCCATGTGATTTTGCTTGTACAGCAATTCACCCAGCTTCAGATGCGCCAGCGCGCATCGGGGGTCGTTCTGCACGGCGCCTTGAAGAATTTTGCCCGCCAAGTCTGACTGATTCTGTTTGATCAAGGCGTCCGTGCGGTCCAGTTCCGGCTGGCATTTGCACGGGGCTTCCTGCGCTCGAAGCGGGACTTCCAAAAAGACTCCCATCAGAAGAGCGCAGGCCAGCGTGGAGCAAGCGCGAAGAAGTCGGTTCTTCATTTGATAATGTCTACCTTTGTGTCCAGAGTATATTTCAGATGGGCCGGAGTGCGGCGATCGAAAAAGATGTGCCCATCAAACATGACCCGAAACTGCACCGACCCTTTGGGCGGAATGGTCTGCTTCAATTCCGTGATGGATGCGCCCTGGATCGGTCTGGCCATGAACCGAGTGCCTTTGCTGTCGTTGATCTCGATTTGCGTGGCGTTGAAGGTGGCCGGATCTTCCCCTCGATTCTCAACGGTCATGGTCATGAACCAGTGCTTCCCCAAGACATTCTTCCACTGATCCGTAAAACTGTTGATGGTGACGTAGAGATCCTGTTGATGCCAAACCACGCCCGCCAAGCTCTTGTAACTCACCACATCCACCGGAAAAACGTTCGATGCCGCTGTCACCAGCAAGAAGAGCCCCACGACCAGAGACCACCGCACGTTTGCTTTCATGGGCCAATCCTCCTTGTTTGGAAATGCGTTCAAAACGTACGCTGTTCGATGCCGTCCGTCAAGACGGATGTTGCCTCCGCGGGGACGGCTTTCTCAAGCCGAACCGCCTCCAGTCGCTTTCATGTCGAACCCGGCGATCCATCCCCGCCTAGAAATTCAAAACACCGGATCGACGAGTTTTGCCAGAATCGCGGCCGAAGATTTTTCAACGTCCGCATGCAGGGAATTACCGTGCGAATCCATGGTCACGATGGCTGGAAAATCTTTCACGCGAATATGCCACATGGCTTCGGGAATTCCGAAATCAAACAACTGAACGTCCAACACTTTCTCGACGCAGCGCGCATAATACTGGGCGGCGCCGCCGATGGCGCTGAGATAGACGGCTCCAGCCTCTTTCATGCCCGCCAAAGTTTTAGGTCCCATCCCACCTTTGCCAATCACCGCGCGGATGCCGTAGCGCTTGATGATCTCGGCTTGATACGGTTCTTCGCGAATGGAGGTGGTGGGGCCGGCGGCCGTCATGCTCCAATTTCCATTGTTCTTCATCATCACCGGACCGCAATGATAAATGATTTGACCGTGCAAATCCGCGGGCGGCTCGTGCTTCATCAGGTAAGAATGAACGGCGTCGCGACCGGTGAACATGTCGCCGCTGATCAGCGTCACGTCGCCCACATGGAGAGAGCGGATCTTCTCCTCGGAAATGGGCGCTTCAAGGCGAACTTCCTTGCCGGTGCGCGGAAATCCCTCACCGGCCGACATCGTTTTCGGGGCCGTTTCCGAGTCGCGATAAAGCCACTTCTTGATGGCGCCGGTTCTTGCGTCGAGCACGACTCCCAGCCGCCGAAAGGCCCAGCAATCGTAGGCCACCGTCACGAAGAAACACGCCGGAAGACGATTGACCGCGGCGATCTTGCAACCGATCAGAGTGGACTGTCCGCCAAAGCCCATCGTCCCGATACCCAGCAGGTTGGCGCTCTTCATGATGTAGTCTTCGATCTGGGCGAGTTCAGGGACCGGATTGACGTCGTCCAAGGTTCGAAACAATTGTTGTTTGGCGATGTTGTAGCTTTGGGTTCGATCGCCGCCGATGCAAACGCCGATGGCGCCGGCGCTGCATCCCTGCCCCTGCGCTTGCCACACGGCGTGCAGCAGGCATTTGCGCACGCCGTCGAGTGTGCGGTCGGCGCGTCCGAGGTGCGGAAGCTCGCACGGGACAGAGTACTGAATGTTCTTGTTTTCGCAGCCGCCGCCTTTGAGCAACAACTTCACTTCAACCTCGTCGATGTTTTCCCACTGCTCAAAATGAAGCGTCGGAGTGCCCGGACCCAGATTGTTTCCTGAATTCTTGCCGGTGAGGGAATCGACCGAGTTGGGCCGAAGCTTGCCGCGTCGCGTGGCCTCCTCTAACGCTGCGGCAATTTGCTTTTTCATCTCGATCTGATTGGCGCCGACGGGGGTGTGAATCTCAAAAGTGGGCCATCCGGTGTCTTGGCAGATGGGGCCTTCGCAGGAATCGGCCATATCAATGTTCTTGGCAATCACGTTCAAAGCTTGGGCAGATTGAGTGCCCGGTGTTTCCGTCGACAGCGCGCGCGCCACGGCTACGCGCGCATCGGCGGGAAGATGGGTGGAAGTTTGAGTGATCAAATCCAGAATACTTTGCTGAAATAAAGGCAGCATGATGCGCGTCTCCTCGTTATGAATTTGACCGGTGAAGCCTCCGGTCGGATGACTCTCGCCACAACATCAAGTTCATTTTCTCACAAAGGTTCGACGGACGCATGAGTTTTCCTGGATGGGAGCGAGGCGTTGGTGGCTCGGGTAGCCCCGCCCATTCTTTAGGGCGGGGGCTCCTGTCTGACCGGGCGCAAAGCGTCCGCGCCAGCCTGATCCTGATATTGAGAGGACCTCCTCAACGGCGAGAGTCCTATTTCCCGGTTGTGACATAAATCATCGAGCGTCGCGTGTGTTAACATTAATCTCTCTTTGCCGGGAATCAATGTGAAACGATCCGCGGATCGTGTGAAATATCGTGAAAGGGAGATCCTTTGTGAACTCAAACCCTGTTCAGATTGCCGTCAGTCCGTTCACCGGGCCGTTGGCGCCGACGTTCGAGGACCCCATCGGCGTGTTGAAGGCTTGTCATGGCTGCATCGAGCAGCGCCTTCAGATGTTGGAGCGTGCCTGCGAAATTTCTCAGGGCAATGACTTGAAGAAAAGACAAGAGGCGACGGAAGCCTTGAAACCCGTCGTCGGCTACTTCACGACAGGCGGTGTGAAGCACACGGAGGACGAGGAGATTTCTCTTTTTCCTCGAATGCGCGCTTACCTAAAAAGTGGCGACGAGGCCTTGGCCGTGATGCACGCGCTGGAATCGCAGCATCGTGAGGCCGAATCGTTCGTCAACGAACTGAAGGAAGTGGTGGCGCGCTTGACGCGGCAGCCGTGGAGTTTTGATTTGAAGGATACGGAGTGGCTGGAATCGATCACGGTGAAAATGGGAACGCATTATCGACCGCACATCAAATTGGAGGACGAGTCCGTCTTTCCAAAGGCGGCGGATATCTTGAGCGAAGAGGAATTGGCTGTCATCGGCAAAGAAATGGCCCGACGGCGGAATGTGCTGCTCCGAAAATAAGCTTCTGTCGCCCGCCAAGGCGGGCTTCAGGATTTAATCGGTCACTGCACCCCGCCCTCGCTCCGCAAAAGCGGCGGAGCAGCGGGCGGGGCTACAAATATCTTGGCCCTACGGGCCTGTGTTAGAACGTCCCGGTAATTTTCGTTCCCTGGAGTGCGACCCAAGCACATGCGGGACTGCTCCAAAATTCGTTGGAGGCTCTCTGCGAAACCTCTGCGTCCTCGGCGTTTTGCGGTGAATGGCCTTCCCGGACAACGAAATGTTTTCATTCCGTTGAGAGTGCCGACGATCCGTGAGCTGTTGCATGAAAATCTATTTTTTCATCTCCGCGATTTCCGCAAAATACTTCGCAAACATTTTCATCCCGCCGGAGGCTTGACCCCAATCGTAATTCTCGTTGGGCGCGTGATAGCCGTGTTCCGGCAGTGAGAGGCCGAGGAACAGGATCGGGACCTTCATCAAATTCTTCATCGTGACGACGGCGCCGATCGATCCACCCTCGCGCGTGAAGGCCGGTGTTTTGCCGAACGCAAATTCCATGGCCTGGCGGGCGGCGTCGGCGTATGGTCCGGTGAACGGCCCGAGGTAAGGCTCCAGCGCATTCTCGCGAACCACTTTGACGTCTTTGTTTCTCGACTTGATGAACTTCTCCGCCAGCTTGAAGGTCTTCGAAGTGGACATGTTGGGAACGAGGCGCATCGAAATCTTCGCTTCGGCGCGCGGCGGAATGACTGTTTTCACGCCCGGTCCAGTGTAGCCGCCGACCATTCCGTGAACTTCAAACGTCGGCATCGCAAAGATGTTCTTCAATGCTTGAGCCGTAGTCAGCTTGCGTGTGGACTTCATCTTGTGGGCCTTCATGAAGTTTTTCAGGGTAAAACCGGATTTCAAGAAGCTGTTGACTTCGGCCGCCGTCGCGGCTTTCACGTCTTTGTAGAATCCCGGAATCTTGACCTTCCCGGTGGAGGCGTCGTAACACTCCGCAATCACCTTGCACAATTCTCCGATGGGATTGCGCGCCACGCCGCCTGTCGTGCCGGAGTGAATGTCGGTCGTGTGCGTTTCCAGATGGAGCGTCATCCCTTGAAGTCCGCGCAGTCCGTACGGGATGGCCGGTTGTCCGCGCGAAATCCAAATCGTGTCGCTGACCAACACCGAATCGGTTTTCAAGCGGTCGAGATTGGATTTGATGAAGGACTCGAAGCTGGGGCTGCCGCTCTCTTCTTCCAGTTCCCAAATGAATTTGATATTGAGCGGCAGGTCGTGATCGATGGCATACTTCGCGCCGAACAGCGCGGTCAGCGCCGGACCTTTATCGTCCGTCGATCCGCGCCCGTCGTAGCGGTCGCCGTCGATCACAAACGTGAACGGATCTTTGCGCCACTCCGGCTCCTGCGCCGGCTGGACATCAAGATGGTTGTAAATCGCGACCGTGGGACAATCGTCGCCGGCGTGATACTCGCCAAACACCACCGGGTTCCCCGGCGTGGAAACCACTTCGGCCTTGAATCCCACGCTCTCCAAATATTGCTTGCCCAATTCGGCGCAGCGCTGAATGTCGGACTTGCGCGCCGGATCCATGCTGATGGAGGGAATCTGGACGATCTGGCCCAGGCGGTCTTCGAAATCCTTTCGCGATGCTTGAATAGATCTGTCGAGCGCGTCGAAAAAACGGGATGGTATCGGCATGAAGGAACTCCTTAAGGTGGGTTAAAGAACCAATGGTGAAATAATTGAGGGGGAGCCTAAACGGAAACACCGGCGCCCTTGTGATGTTCAGTCGAATTGTTCTTGTTGGATAATCCCAAAGTGATCGGATTGTCCATTTCTTCCGGCGGCTTCAGTCGGCCGGTGAAATGCCCCAAGAGGAGACCCAAGTCTGCGCCGATGATGATGGCCATAGCGAGTTGTACCGTCCCCCACCCAAAGACTTGACGTACGACAAGTCCCAGGAGCAGTCCTACGACACCACCGCTTAAGAAATACATCAACCTCTTTTGCATTTCAGTTCTTCCTGCAAAGAGCAGCCGTGCCTGGGGAACCGGGAGCGAAGAGGGTTGGCCCTTCGTCCCAGCGGCGATTCATACCAAGCCCCACGCTTCACGAGATTGTAATTCAAATTCTGATGAATCACAAATCCGCGAAAGAGAAAGAGAACCAGCGCTTGAGAGAGGTGATGGTATCCCCTCCCAGAGACTTTCATCCACTGCAGGCTTGTGCGTGAGGCTGTTCCGTCGATTCGCCTTCGGAGGAAGCTAACCCACTTCAGTGCGGCTTCCGTCCTCCTTGTACTCATAAGTCTTTCCGGCTTCCTCATCGCGTGTCCGTTTGTGCGACCCGTCGCACCAAGGCTGAGGATCGGCGCCTTTCCAGTTCTTGGAAAGACCGCAACGGCAGATCCACTTGTCTCCCACTTCAATCGGGCCTTGCGCTTCATGTATCACTCTGCGAGCCATGAATTCTCTTCTCCTTTGCAAGTTGATAGGAGGCATTCCCAATGAGAATGACTCTCATGTCGTTCCGTCATAAGCGGCATTCGCGTTTGAATTTTCGCTTGCATTATCGCACGAATCCTGTGATAGCATGGTGAGGAAACGAACGATGCGCGCGGGAAAAAAGAGCGCGCAGTTGGTGAAACGAGGAGGCTTTGACTGACCATCTCTTAAGGTTCTCTGGTTTGCCGGGCAGTTGATTCGAAACAGATCAGGTTTGCGGCCTTCGATAACTTCATTTCTCGTCCTCTCTGGTCGGCAGCGGAAAGTCCCCCACGGAGATGTTTATCCTTACCTGGATGGAATCCTGGTTTCCCAACCCATCTTGGGCCGTTCTAGAAGTCTGAGGCGCCTGACGTCGATGCGATTAACCCGCTGATGGCCGCGCCCAAGTGGATCGCTCGATCGTGCCGTTGTTGGCGCTTAACGAAACATTGAGGAAATACAAATGATCTCTTACTCTCAACTCTCTCCCGACACGCAAATCCAAATTCTGGAGGGGAAGTTGGCCATTGTGAAGGATCTCTGCAAAGGCTGCGCCTTTTGCATCGAGTTTTGTCCCAAGCACGTGCTGGCCATTTCCCCGGACTTCAACAAGAAGGGTTATCATCCGCCCGCCGTCAAAGACGCGATGGCATGCAGTGATTGCAAGTTGTGCGAGTATTATTGTCCGGAGTTTGCGATTTACACCCCGGCGGGAAGCGAGAAGAAGAAAGCGAAAGCGCCGGCAGGGGCGGGCGCGAAGGAGGCGCATCGTGGCTAAACAAACGGTGCTGACAGGCGAACATTTTGTGAACGGCGACTGGGCCTGCGCGGAAGGGGCGTTGGCCGCGGGCTGCCGATTTTTCGCCGGATATCCGATCACCCCGGCCACGGAGATTGCCGAGCGAATGGCCAAGCGCCTTCCGGAAGCCGGCGGCGTCTTCATTCAAATGGAAGACGAGATTGCTTCCATGAACGCCATCCTGGGCGCTTCGTGGGGCGGTCTGAAATCGATGACCGCGACGTCCGGCCCCGGATTCAGTTTGATGATGGAAAATTTTGGTCTCGGCATCATGACGGAAACGCCGTGCGTTTTGGTGAACGTTCAGCGGGGCGGTCCTTCCACCGGGCTTCCCACGCTGGTCGGCCAGGCCGACATGATGCAGGCGCGTTGGGGTTCGCACGGGGATTACGAAGTGATCGCGCTGTCGCCTCAATCGCCGCAAGAATGTTTCGACCTGACCATCGAGGCCTTCAACCTTTCGGAAATGTTTCGCGTCCCCGTCTTGGTGATGAGCGATGAAGTCGTCGGCCACATGACCGAGAAGGTGATCATCCCCAAGCCGGAGGCCATCCGGCTCGTGCCGCGGCGCAAGCCCACCACGCCGCCGGGCCAGTTCAAAGCCTTCCATCCGCAGGACGATCTGGTGCCGGAGATGCCGGCGGCCGGGGAAGGATACTTCGTCCACGTGACCGGCTTGACGCACAACGAGAAAGGCTACCCCGTGATTAACGCGGAGGTTCAGGAGCAATTGGTGCGTCGTTTGGTCGATAAGATCCGCCTGAACGCCGACCGCATCATCCGAATTCAGGAAGAGCATGTGGAGGACGCGGAGATCGTGGTGGTGTCTTACGGAATTTCCGCCCGCACGGCCAAGAGCGCGGTCGAGATGGCGCGGGCCAAAGGTTATCGCGTCGGTTTCATTCGACTGATTACGGTGTGGCCGTTCCCGGAGAAGCGGATCCGCGAGCTGGCGCGAAAGGTTTCGGCGTTTGTCGTTCCGGAAATCAACTTCGGACAGATGGCGCGGGAAGTGGAACGCTGCGCCGGCGGCGCCGCGCGCACCTTCGCGGTGACTCACGCCGGCGGCGCGATTCATCATC
>CAZIDA010000073.1:0-10152 GCA_964537865.1 uncultured Acidobacteriota bacterium | reverse complement strand
ATGTTCAATATGCAGCGCGATGAACAGTGTCATATATTTAGTGCTCGGAGTAATATCAAGTACGACGTTGAGCAAGTCGCTGCTATGGCCGTAACTGAAACGTAAGTCGTTGGTCATCGCGTTGTTGATCAACCACGTTGCCCCAAAGGTCGCCGATCGCGTCAGGAAGTTATTGTCCAGAACTGTGTTCACGCTGAAGCCTTGATCGGCCGAGCCTCGGAGGGTGCCACTCGAGGGTGCGTTGCTAAAACGCCCAAAGACTTGAACGCGGTTACTAACCGTGTGGTCAATGCGAACGCTGTATGCATTCAAAGTTGAAGGGTTCGAAAAGCTGGCATCGAAGGGAGCAAGCATACTGCCGTCTGTCCGCTCTGGACCAGTGGGAATTGGAAATGCATTCAGAAAGGGCTGGACCTCACTTGGCGCGGAACTTCGTGCGCTCAGAGAGGGTACCTCGGTAAGCAATGTTTGGGGCAGGCGTAACCGGAGTCCCTCGTAAGAAACAAAGAAGAATGTACGGTCCTTGAGTATCGGGCCGCCCAGGACTCCGCCGAAGTCGTTTTGCCGTTCCTGAGATTTCTTTAATCCCAGCGCGTCATTGAACCAGTTGTTCGCGTCCAAAACGTCGTTTCGAAGATACTCGAATATCGAACCGTGGAAGGCATTCGTCCCTGATCGTGTTTCAACAGAAATCTGCCCTCCGGGGGTACGCCCGAACTCGGGAGCATAACTGGAGGTTTGTACACGGAATTCCTGCAGCGCATCCACTGAAACCAGGCTGTTCGTTCCCCCCTGCGCACTCAGAGCCGGCAGGGATCCCCCGGCATTGACCATTGTCGCACCAGAGGTGCCCCCGAAGTTAGCACTGACGCCGTCAATAGTGTAGTAGTTGGAATTCGCACGTTGTCCGTTAATACTGAACTGCCCCTGATTACCGAAACTGGCTGGAGTTGTGACCACGCCAGGAGTGAGTTCAATCAGCGACTGAAAGCTCCTTCCGCTCAGCGGAATGTTCTGTACGAAATTGTGGTCCACGACTGTGCTCACCGAGGCGTCCTGCGTGTTAACCAGCGGTGCGCCCCCTTCGACGGTGATGCTTTGCGTGACTGAGCCCACCTGCAGAGAGAAGTTGATCTCGGCAATGTCTTGGACATGAAGTTGTACATCCGGTTTGACGATCTGGGCGAAGCCCTGTTTTTCAACGAGGACTCGGTATGTTCCGGGAGGAAGGTTCCGGATGCTATATAGTCCGACATCATTCGTCTCAGTCGGGTAGCTGATGTTGGTGTTGATGTTCACAGCCTGAACTTTAACGCCGGGCACAACCGCCCCTTGCGGATCAACAACCCGGCCATTGATTGTCGCGGTGTCAGTCTGGGTGAAGACAGGAAATGATAAGACGACAACCGATAGAAACGTCCCCAAGATCTTCAGAAGTCCGCCACCCATGCGCATACGATACCTCCACGAGGAAATGAATTGCACCCATTTCGCTGCCCAGTATGCCGATGAGGTGGGGAGATTGTGCCAGGGGGAAAAGCAGGTGTCAGGTACCGGGTGTCAGGTGTCAGGAAAAAAGCAGGTCTCCGGTTTCCGGTGTCAGGCGCCAGAAAAAACACGTGCCAGCTGTTTCGAGTGACTCAAAGGAGTGGAGTTTCAAGAAATCCCCTTCCTTCTCAAAGCCCGTGTACAAAATGCTTTTGCTCTCCCTGGCACCCGGCACCTAGTCCCTGACACCTGCTTTTCACGGATGATTCGGCCGGCCGGCAAGGTAGGCGTAAAGAATCTTGTTTCCGTGAGGGGGGAAGGCATCGCCATGCCGCTCTGCAGTTACAAACACGGAGTCGATTCCGGTGAGCAACTTGGCGTCGTCGACTTTCAGCACCCAACGCCGTTGGTTGTGATCGTCCACTTCGAACGTTCCCAGGCGTCGAGGCGATTGCGGCGTGGCTTCGTTTTGGCCCCAGGCCATGAAGGAGTATTCCCCGGGGGAGAACTTGCGATTCGGCAGATCGAAGGCGTAGAAGATTAACGATTGTCCATCCGCATAGAACACGCGGCCAAACGGCTTGGTCGATCTTCCATCGCCACTCACATCGTGAACGTCGATGATATGCAGATTTCGGGTGGCCATCAGCAGACGAACGTCGCGACTGACGGCAAAAAGTTGTCGTTCGCGTTCGTACTTCTCGGAAGCCGCGCGCAGCGATCCCTCCAGCTCGGCGATGCGCGCTTGTTGATCGCTCGAGCTTTTCTCATCATCGTCCCTGACGCGACGCTGCGCCTCCAACTGCGAGTGCAAATCGGCAATGACCGTCTGGTCCTGCTGGCGCCGGCCCGAAAGATCAGCGCTTTGCATGCGCGCTTGCTGGAGTGTGGCCGCCAGTTGTGCGACCTCTTGTTTCGCTTGTTCCACTTCGTTTTCGAGCGCTCGCATCGAATCTTTCGAGGCTGCCTTTTCCTGTTTCAGCCTCGTCAGCTCGGCCGAATTCAGATCAATGACTTGGTGGGCAGCCGTCAATTGGGTGTTGAGAACAACTTTCTCTTTCGTCAACCGGTCGACCTGAAGATTCGTTATGGGCGGCTGAAACAGGACCGTCGCCGGCTTCCGACTGGCCATCACACCAACGCCGATGAAGATCAGGACCAGCGCCGCGACGGCGGCATATTGCCATCTGAAAGTGGCCCAGCGGCTGATTGGCGATCGAGGGGGGCGCTGCTGAGCTTGAGGAGACAGGTTGATTCCAGCGGCTCGCGCGCGCGCAAAAAATCGATCGCGAACCTCGTTGTCGGGGACGGGTGATGGCGATTTCGTCAGCCATCGCCTTCGAGGCGCGGCCTGCGGCAGTTCATGCTGCAGGATGCGTCCAAAATCTGCGTGGGCCTCGCGGCACTCCGCGCATTCGGCCAGATGCGAGCTCAGCTCCTTGTCCTCCTCGGGCGTGATTTGACCAATCGCCGCGAGGGTGCTGAGTTGTTCGTAGTATTCATGTTTGGACATGAGCCACCTCCCCTTCCGGAGAAGAGGACTTCGCAGCGGAACCCGAAGAATCGGATAAAAGCAGACGAAGCTTTCCCAGGGCACGGTAGTAATGATGGCGAACGCTATCGAATGATTCCCCTGTCTTCTCGGAAATTTCCCACATGGTTAAGCCTTCAAAGAATGCCAGCTCTAAAACGTCTCGCTGAATCTTACTCAGGCGCTTCAACGACTCCTGCACCAAGTGCGACCGCTCGACGCTTCCAAATCCACCCACCATCGCGGAACGCCTGTCTTCTTGTGTCGCGGTTCCCTCGTTCCCCGCCTCGCCGAGGCTGCGGCGGTCCAAGTATTGTCGTCGACTGAAGCTGCGATGATAGGCGTATTGAAGGATCCATATCTTAGTAGTGCCTTTGGAAGCGTCGAATTGTGCCGCCGATTGATAGATTTCCAAAAACACGGATTGCATCACATCTTCGGCCTCTCCCGGATCTCGAAGGATACGCAGCGCAATGCTCAGAACCAAGCGGTGATAGCGATCAAACAGGACCGCCAGCGCGTCCGCCTGACCTGAGCGCACGTGGCTCATCAACACTTCGTCGGGGAGCGTGACGAGTTCCGGATAAAGTAGGGCGCTGGGTTGGTCCATATGACAGTCGCGCACTATCAGCACCTGTTTGTCTTGATCTGAGAACCGGTAAACCCGAAGCGAGCAGAAGACCGCCTTATAGCACAGGGTGGGAGCAGAGGGAAGGGTTCAAAACAAAAAAATAATTGCAGTTTTTGGATGGCACAAAACGGCGTTCTCGTTGGCATACTAAAAATTCAAAGAGCATTGACGAATCATTGCCGGTGATTTGAGAAATCAGTCGTCCTCGAAGGCGCTGACGCGCGCAACGGCCTCCATCAGGGCCAGACCGAGGGCCGTGTTGCCGGACGAGTTCTCGACCATCCGCGCGCCCTTCGTGATCGGTCCCTCCCGTTCGGCCTTCATGATTCGGAGGATCTAAGAAATCGAGAAGCAGTCGCGACTTGCCCTTCGTGCGATGGGAACAGGCAGGAGAAGGACGGCGCCAATTCTTCAGGTTGAAACCTCGCTCAGTTGTACGACTCCATCACATCGCGCGGCTCCTGCATCAAAGGCCCCGCGAGCGAATTCATATTCGCTTCGTCCCAGAAGGGCAACTTGCGGTGGGCTTCCAGGTACTTTAACGGTATGGGGTGTGTGCCGACGACGACCGGAAGACCGTAATGACTTTCAATGAATGCTTTGAACTGACGGATGAACGGGCAAGGAGGATAGCCGACCACCAAGCCGGTGGCGAGGTGCACCACATCGCATCCGTTCTTTAAAAATTCTTCCGGGACGTATTCCACGTTTCCACCGGGGCAACCGCCGCAACTTGAATAGCCGACAATCTCCACGGTCTCATCGACGGCGTAGCGCGAGAAGCCGCCCTTCCGCTCCCGCAGCGCCCGAAGACACTTGCCGCCGCCGCAACTCCTGTATCGGTCACAAATGATGATCGCGACTTTCTTCATAATGGCCATCCTTGGGGAGCTGCGGAGCCTTGCGTCGGCGATCTTTCACCGCAGCCGCCCGTTTAGAATTTCTCGTGGAGTTCCGCCGCAATCAACCTCGCGGCCCTTTCGCCTGACTGCAACATACCGCCGAAGATGGGCCCCATGCGAGGTCCTCCCAAGACGGCGCACACACTCATTCCTGCAAGATAGAGTCCTGGAAAACAGGACCCCGTATGCGCGACCACGAAATCTTCGGCGGCTTGGGCGTCCATGGGCGCTTCACCGGGGACGCGGCCATCAGTTTGCTTCAGCAAGCCGCGATGCGCCAACGCGCGCGCAGCCACCGCCTCGTGGCCTGTGGCATCGACGACCACCTGGGCCTTGAAGGTCAAAGGATCGATGGGAAGTTGTTCTCCGAGAAAAGTGCGATTGGCCACCACGCCGCCCACTCGGCCCTGATGAACCAACAAGTCTTCGAGGTAAACGAGGTTGAGGAGCACGGCGCCGGACTGCAGCGCGTGCAAAACCAGCGCGCAAGCCAGCTCCGCCGCCGATGCCAACAAGAGCTCTTTCCCAACGGAGCGGTGGCGCACCTGCAGCTCCTCCATCAAAGGGGCGCACGTGAATTCCAGCACCACCTCTCCCATGCCCATTCCACCGCCCCAAATGCCGCCACCGGGAGCCAACCCCTTTTCGAGAATCAGAACGCGCTTGCCCGCCTGGGCCAGACGCCACGCACACACCAAACCCGACGGCCCCGCCCCCGCAATCGCCACATCGGTTTCGAGGTGGCCTGACACCTCCTCGTGATAGGCGCGGAAGATCAATCGGGAGACTTCCGCTTCATCGATCATATGCATAACCCTTGTCTCGTCGAATCGCCGCTATGAGAAACGTGTCCTCTCGCTCTCCGATAGAACCTGCCGGCGCAGACAAGAGTGTCTGCGCCACGCAACTACTAGAAACGCGTCCTGTCGCTCTCCGATAGAACGCGGCCCGGCGATGTTGCCCAGATTCTTCCTTATTGCTTCTTCTGTTTCGCCAGAAAAATCTGATGATGCTCGGAGCCTTCCCGAATCATTGTCGCCCCGCATTTTGGACACTTTGTGTTCCTGCATGGCAATCCCGGTTGGTGGGATACCTTCTCCCCGCACTTGAGACAAATGCAATTCCCTCCGGGTCCGCCGCCTCCGGCGTGTTTTCCTTTCATATGGTCCTCTCCTCACTCATCTCCGTGGTTCCCGCAGGCGTGCAGATGGCCGCCGCTGCACAACTCTCCGGATGGGCCGAGTGTGCCTGCGAGAAAAGCGGTGACGACGGCCTCGGGATCGTCACCCGCGACTCCAGCCACGACTTCAATGCCGAATTGTTCAAACAACTGCGCCGCCCGCGGACCCATGCCTCCCGCCAGAATGACATCGGCGCCCTGTTCCCGCAGCCAGCGCGGGAACGCGCCCTGCTCGTGAGGCGGAGCGGCCGTTATGGTTTTCGAGAGGATGGCGCCCTTTGCTTTGTCTACTTCAAAAAAGCAAAAAGCTTCCGCCCCTCCGAAATGTTCAGAAAAGCGCCCTTCAGTTACTGGTAATACAACTTTCATTGTTTCGTCCTCCTTCAATTTGTTGTCACCTATCCTAAGCTCCCATAAAAAGCAAACCATAGCCGGCCCCCAAGCCAGCCAGCAGGGTGATGGCTTTCACCCTAAGAAACTCGCGCCAGGACTGAGCCAGCAATGGCAGCATTCCATGCCCATCTTGAACCACCGACGAGGCCACAAGCACCGACAACGGAACGAGTCCTTGGGAATAAGCGACCACAAAAATCATATGCGGGCCTGACTCCGGCAGAAGGCCGATGAGAGCGGCAATCAAAACAGCCCAGCCTGGTCGAGCCTGTATCCAAGCTTGAAGCGGTCCACCCTGTAGTTTGATCCAAGCCATCGCGAAGAGAGCGGCCAGGGTCCAGGCGAGCACCCGGGGCACATGTTCCTTAGCGACGTGGCCATAAAGGTGCTCCTCTAAAAAGTGCTCCGGAACGATGAACACCACGACCAAGGCGGCGGTGGTCACCACCAGCAACGTGACCCGAATCCAGTTCCACTCCTGCGGTCCAACGGCTCGAAAAATCACACCCACGGCGAAGAGGCCGAGGGTCGTGCAAAGCACGGCGCGTGGAAAAGAACACTCGGAGAAAGTGCTGCGACGGGCGAGATGAGGCGAACCCTCCGACCCGGGATGAATCGTCAAACCCGTGGCGCAGGCGACGCCCCCAAAATATCGTCGTCCCAGCAGTCGGTCGAACAACCACGCCCACAAAACTCCGTACGCAAAAAGTCCGGCGAAAAGGAAGATCGCCTTCTTGGGCATCACGGCCAACATCACGAAGGCTTCGTCTCCGGATGCCGCTATCATGCCGCCGGCGAGCGCGCCAAGGGAAATGATCCGGTGGATGTACAAGGTTACGTTCGTGAAAGCACCCAAGCAGCCGGGCATCGTTCCCACCAGGATGACGGCGGCGTAGCCCGAAACTCCTCCCTTCTCAAGCCACTTCGCAGCCACGCCAGAAGTGGCCACATTCAAGTACTCCACGAGGAGCATCATGGCGAAGACGAAGCCTGTGATCATGATGGCATCGCCCAGAACATTCTTAAGGACCATCAGTGCGCTCATTCGCCACCTCCGGTCTCAGGCGTTGTACTGAAGAAGAGCGATGCGTGAAGCTCTCGACGCGCGAGCATGACGCCACGCTATCTCCGTCTCCAACGGCTCCAAACGGGGAAGCCGCTCTTGTCTCGCAGTTTCATCACCGCGCCGCCTTTTGTTATCTGTGCAGCGATCAGCGCGGGTTTGCCCTCAAATGTGATTCGAGAACCGATAACTTCGATCTTGTCTTTGGGCATTATCTTCACGTTCTGGCTTTCAACAAACCAGCCAGGACCAAGATGCACTGCAATCGTTTCCTTGCTGGTTTTCAGGATGAGTTGAATTCCGTAGTACATGTCTTTCATGGGCGTGATCTTATTTACGGAGACAACTTCACCGCTGATCGTCTCGACCGTCTGGGGGTTGTACATCTTCCCGTACGGTGTTTCCACCCCCCAACCCCCACCGCCTCTCTGTGTCATTCCTCGCTGTCCAAGTGCTTCGGTGTTTAGAGTGATGCTCAGCATTGTCATCACAGCAATTAATGTAATGATCCTTTTCATGGCTTGTCTTCCCTTCATTCGTGTCTTTACTCGCTAATCCCGAGAGCGCTCGATTGCTTGCCGCCGCACTCCAAAAAATCGAACTCAATTCTCTTCTCCGGCCCTAGAAATCTGAATTGTCAGACCTGCCTGGAGCGGCGAAACTCTGCTCCCAAAGCAATTCTGCAACGATGCCGTCGCCTCGAATCCCGTGCAGTGGCATGGAGCAATCCGCTCGATGCCGAAAGCGCGCAAGTTTTCAATGGTGGCGTTGAGGCGTTCGGACGATGCGTTGAAAAGGTGCAGCCCTCCGATCACGGCGACAATGCGATCGTTTCCGATCAAATCCTTGGTGTAGTTCAAGGTGTTCATCAAGCCCGAATGTCCACAACCGGTAATCACGGTCCATCCGCGGTGGGTTTCGATCAAGAGCGCTTGATCGTCAACCACCGAATCGGGCTGAGCACAGTCTTCATCTAAGAAGAAGGGATCGGAAACGCCTTCGAAAGTGCTTCGCCGAGGGATGGCCCCCGTCACCACAATCCCGGGAGCGATTTCAGTGAGATGTGGCGATTGGACCAGATCGGCGCCTCTGGAGCGCAGCGCGCGCTCGCACGCCGCAGGAATGCCGATGTGCCGATGCGGAGGCGACTTCTCTCGTTTGTACTTGGGTCTCAGAGCTCCCGGATGAACATAAATCTTCCCGTGAAATCCGGCATCGAAGGCTGCCGTCAGGCCGCCTGTGTGATCGTTATGGCCGTGACTGATGATCAAGGCTTCGGCCTTCGCCACATCAATTCCAAGACGGCGCGAATTCTGCAGCAAGGAGCCGCCCTGGCCGGTATCGGAGAGAAAGCGATGATCGTCCGCTTCAATCCATAGTGCCAGTCCCCACTCGCCCATGACTTCGGGAGTGCCAGCCGTGTTCTCAACCACCGCAGTGATTTTCAGATCATGAATCATGACACCTAATTCCCCGCCGATCGATTTCGCCGCCAATATCATCAGCCCTGGCCTGATGCAGACCGCTCGCCTCGTGGCTGTGTTATTCCTTCAGTTCGCAGGCTTCGGGCGAGGCACCAAGAAATCTTTTCGCGCCTGCCCCACCGTGAGAAACTTTCCCACAAAAAGTATGTGCCTTTCTTCTGGAAGATTGTTGTAATCCACATCCTGCAGAAATCTTCCGACGGTACTGTGAATGATTTTTTGGCTGTTCGGATCGCCGGCGTCAATTACCACCGCCACCGGTGTATCCTCCGGATAATGACGCTGCAGTTGCGCGAACAGATGCGGATAGCTCAAATGCATCGTGTAAAAGACCATCGTGCTTCCCATGGCCATCAGTTTTTCAAGGGTATCGACGCGTCCGGGCCAATCGTCCATGGTCAAGATGACGGCGCTGGTGTCGTACGCATAAGGCGGACTCATCTTCAAGGCGGCGCTGCCCGCTTGGAAGGAACCGATGCCCGGAACAATCTCGCTTGGAAAATTTCGGGGCAGCATCTCCAAGAAAAAGGTCGTCCCATAAATCATGGGATCACCACTTTCGAGACAAGCCACCACCTTGCCTTGATTGACAGCCGATTGAATTTTTTCCACGAGATCGTGCCGCGTCTTGTCCAAACTCTCCGCCATGGCTCGCAGCTTCGGATCTTTGATCGTCTTTGGATCGATGCCGTAGAATCTCCGGATGGTGTGCGGCCAACGCAACACTTCCTTCCCTTTGATCAGCGCGCTCCAATCGGGAGTATCCGGCGCTTCTTCAAAAAGGACGACGTCGGCCCGGGCGATGACACGTTGCGCCCGCAGCGTCAGCAGGTCCGGCGCGGTTCCCATGCCGACAATGTAAAACTTTCCCGTTGGATGATTCGCCGATTGGGCATAGATCATGCTGCATGAAATCAGAATTGCCAAGCCGCATGTGAGCTTAATGAATCTCTGCATAATCCTCCTTGGATTTTTTCCACCATCAGGCCGATGACTTGACTGGACTCCGTGCGTTTCATGCGTCTCGTTTTCTTGCGATCTTCAATATTGAGGAGGTTGAGGTAGCGCTGGAAGGAAAAGCGGACCCTACACACAAAGAGCGGCCTGGGGCCGCAGCCAAATGGTGCTCATGGTCGTGTCGTAGCGACCTGAAAATCTTGTCAGAAAAGCAAGATTTTCGAAACTTGCTAAACAGAGCACCGGCAGTACAGACACAACACCATTGGCGCACGCTACTGTCGCCCCCCTCACCTCCCGCAACTCAAGCCGTGGCAACGGCGCGCGGTTCCAACAGCTCGTTGATTTTCGCGAGCAGTTGATCTCGGTCCGGCGGCTTATCGAAGTAGCCGGCGGGCGGACGAACCTGCCGGCGCGTTTCGATGAAGCGCTTGAACTCGTGCGAAACTCCCGTCAGGATGATCACGGGAATGCCGGACGTCTGCGCCTCCTCCTGCAAGTTCCGAAACATCCGCACCCCGGA
>CAZIDA010000072.1:0-10170 GCA_964537865.1 uncultured Acidobacteriota bacterium | reverse complement strand
CTTGAGCGGTCTGTTGCTGCTCCTTCTGCATCTGAGCCGCCTGCGCCCGCGCCGTATCCAGTTCTCGTTGCGTGATGCCCAGCTTCTCCTTGACCACGCTGAAATCAGCCCCCAGATTGACGATGCGGTGATCCGCCGAATCCAGCTTCTGGCTGAGGGAGGCAATGTCGTCGTTGCTCTTCTTCAAGGTCGTCTTGGTGTTGCTCAAGTCGTAGGCCACATATCCCAGCAGCGCCAAGGAGACAAGCGCCACCACTAAGGTAAAAGTGCCCAGCTTGCTCGAAGCAGGCCGGACGCTCGTCGTGCTCACCGTCGACCCGGGGCGCTGGGGATTCTCCATCGGCTTTCCATCCAACAAGGTGTTCATCCAGTCATCCTTTCATCGTCCTAATGCGCTTTCTGATGCCATTGATTCCATCAGGGTTTCTCAAGCAAGGAATGATTGTTCGAAAGTATATCCCGGAACCTAAGAGAAGACAACCCGCGCCTCATTGCGTCCGGCCGCCATCGTTGTTCTTGATCAGCCAATTCTGAAGCGCTTCACGGGCATTGCCGATATAACCGTGTTCCAGCGAGGCATGAGAAGGAACCACAAAGCTGAACCGGTAATCCAACAGACGTCGGGCGCTCTCCAACTGTCGCGCCCAGTCCCAGGTCCATTCAAATCGCACCGGTCGCACCAACCCATGGTTATTGCCCATGAGATGATCGCCGCAAAAAAGGACGCCGCCGTGCGCGTGAAACAACAGGCACGACGAGCCCGGGCTGTGGCCTGGCGTCGCAATCAGCGTGACTTCATCCGTCAAACGATAATCCTCGGAAAAAGTGATGTCGACTCCGCAATCGACGTACTCCTGCTCCTCTCGATGCATGATGACTTGGGATTGAAAGCGTTCCTTGAAACGGCAAGTGTCGCCGACGTCATCGCGGTGAGTGAGGAACACGTACTGAACGCCGCCGAAAAACTCCAGTTCCGTTGCCAGCCTTGGCACAAACTCCGGCGCCTCGATGAGAATGTTTCCGTGCGGCGACAGGATAAAATGCGCCTGCGCCTCATAAGTTTCCGCGCTGGGAAAGCCACAAGCGTAAACGCGAGGGAGAATCTCTTTCATACCCAATCAAAAATTCTCAAGGATGGCGCTCACCAAAGTCTGAGCAAATTGACGCGAGAGTCGATCCAAAGCGGCGCTGTCTTCCTGGAAGAATTGAGTCGGATCCTGGCTGATCTGATATTCCTCTCGAAAGGAAAAGTTCTTGTTCCGGTAATACACGGTCTTTTTCGCGGGGTCGGTCAGCGCCACGGCAATCGTCACGTTGATGAGGAAGGTGGAGGCGCGTCCCGACGGGGCAAAGATGACCGGCGTGGAACTGACGCTGAGGACGGTTCCTTTGAGAACGGCGTCCGCGCCGGCTTCCGACGACTGGACCTTGTACTTCGTGCGCGCGATGAATTCGTCCATCACGGCGCGCGTCAGCCGCTGCTCAACCTTGTAAGTCGTCGTGGTGTTGGCGAACGTTGGAATCGCAATGGTTCGGATGGTCGGCGGAAGCGTTGTGGCCTTTCCCGCCAAATGGTAACCGCACGCCGTCATTCCACAAAGGCCGGCAAAGACGACCAGCCATGCCACGCGAGATCCAAAGCGAAAAACACGCTTGCGAACTGTATCCCGGCGCATCGTTTCCTCCTCACCTCTCGAATTCCAGCCGTCCCTCTCCACCGCGATCACTTGACAACGATATTCACCAACCGCTTGGGAACCACAATAATCTTCACCACCGTCTTGTCGCCCAACCACACCTTGACCTTGCCGTCATGGAGAGCGCGTTGCCTCATTTCCGGCTCCGAGGCGTCGGCCGCCACCCAAATGCGGCCACGAACCTTGCCGTTGATCTGAATCGGAATCTCGATTTCCTCGTCCGCTGCCAGCGTTTCATTGAACTCCGGCCAAGAAGCGAAGGTCAATCGCTTCTCATGCCGCAGGAGCGCCCACATTTCCTCGCTGATGTGCGGCGCGAAAATCGAAAGCATCTTAACCAAACATTCATCGCACTCCCCGACGATCCGTCTCGTCTCGACATTCTCCAACTCGGCGGGAGCCAGCCCGTGCATCTCATTCACCAATTCCATCAGCGCCGAGATGGAAGTGTTAAAGTGCATCCGCTGCTCCATGTCCACGGTCACGCGCTTGATGGTCTGATGCAGTTTTCGGCGCAGCGCTTTCGCCGACGACGAAAGCTTCTCCTCATCAATTTTCGCGCAGGCGTCCACCTTGATCTCGGCGTGTTGAGCGATCATCCGAAACACGCGCTGCAGGAATTTGAACATCCCTTCGACGGCCGCGTCGTTCCAATCCAGTTCTTTCTCAGGAGGCGCCGCAAACAGGATGAATAGCCGCGCCGTGTCCGCGCCGAAGTTCGCGATGATCTCGTCGGGATCGACAATGTTCCCTTTCGACTTCGACATGGCCGATCCGTCTTTCAGCACCATGCCCAGATGGAACAAATGCGTGATGGGCTCGTCCACTTTGACGAGGCCCAGATCGCGCATCACTTTGGTCCAAAAGCGCGAGTAAATGAGATGCAGAATAGCGTGCTCGATTCCCCCGATGTACATGTCGATGGGAAACCACTTGTCAATCAGTTTGGGACCGAAGGGCTGCTTCGCGTTCCGAGGATCGCAGTACCGGAAGAAATACCACGAGGAATCGACGAAGGTGTCCATGGTGTCGCCATCGCGCTTGGCGGCGCCACCACATTTCGGGCACACCGTGTTGACGAATTCAGGAACCCCGGCCAATGGAGAGCCTCCGGTTCCGGTAAACTTCTCGACATGCGGCAGCGCCACTGGCAAATCATTTTCAGGAACCGGCACGATGCCACATCGGGAGCAATGCATCATCGGGATGGGCGTACCCCAATATCGCTGTCGAGAAACGCCCCAGTCTTTGATGCGAAAATGAACCGCGCCCTGGCCGAATCCCTGGCGCTCCGCCCAGGCCGTCATTTGGGAACGCGCCTCCGCCGAACTCAATCCGCTGAAATTTCCCGACTCCACCAGGCGGCCGGCTTCCACGTACGCCTCTTTCAAGGAAGCCGGCGCCGGCGAAGCCTCTTCGTTGTGAATCACGATTCGCATCGGAAGGCGATACTTCTGGGCGAACTCGAAGTCGCGCTGATCGTGCGCCGGAACCGACATGACGGCCCCCGTGCCATATTCCATCAAAACAAAATTGGCCACCCAGATGGGCATGCGCTCGCCCGAAAACGGGTTGATGGCGTAGCACCCGGTGAACGCTCCCACTTTCTCCTGCTGCGCCGACACGCGCTCAACTTTGTCTTGACGCCGCGTTCGCTCGCAGAACTCCCGCACCTCCGGCTCTTCCACACGACCGGCAATCAATTCCGCCACCCGGGGATGCTCCGGGGCCAGAACCATGTACGTGGCGCCGTAAATCGTGTCGATGCGCGTGGTGAAAACCGTAATCCGCGAATGGGAACCTTCAATGGAAAAATCAATATTCGCGCCGACGGATTGGCCGATCCAGTTTCGCTGCATGAGCAGCGTTCTTTCGGGAAAATTCGTCAATTTATCCAAATAGGAATTCAACTCGTCGGCGTAATCCGTGATTTTTAGAAACCACTGCTCCAACTCGCGCAACTCAACCACCGTGTCTTCATGCCGCCAACAATGGCCGGCCACGACCTGCTCGTTGGCCAACGTGGTTTCACAACTCGGACACCAATTCACCGTGCTCTTCTTTCGATACGCCAATCCGCGCTCGAACATCCGAAGGAAGAACCACTGATTCCACCGGTAATAATCCACGTCGCACGTGGCGATCTCGCGGGTCCAATCGAGACTGAATCCCAATTTCTTCAACTGGGCTTTCATGTTGGCGATACATTGGCGGGTCCACGTCTCCGGATGCAGGTGGTGTTTGATGGCGGCGTTCTCAGCGGGCAATCCAAAGGCGTCCCAGCCGATGGGATGGAGCACGTTGAAGCCGCGCATCCGTTTGTAGCGCGCCACGGCGTCCACCAGCGAATAATTCCGCACGTGACCCATGTGGATGTCGCCCGAGGGATAGCAGAACATCTCCAACGTGTAGAACTTCGGCTTGGGCGATTGCGAATCGACTTCGAAGTCACGCCCTTCCCGCCAAGCGGCCTGCCACTTGGGTTCGATTTGATGAGGTTCGTAGCGCTTCTCGGTCATGAGTCGAGTCCGGTTCTTTCAGCGAAACTTCCGAAGTTTCTTCATCACATGGAACATGCGCAAACAAATTACGATGGCGCAAACATGCGACGCAAAGCGGCCTGGGGCCGCCCGCCGCGGCGGACCGCGGCGGACTCATGGTTACCTCATTGCGAACTGAAAAATCTTGTCAGAAAGACGAGATTGTTCAAACCCGCGACGCAAAGAGCGTTTGAGTTTAACAAAGGCCCTGAGGAGCGTCAAGAAAACCGGCCCGTCTGCGAATTGCGCGCGCCGAGTTGATTTTTTAATCTTTATCTCATAACATAAGCGTGTTTCTGCCCCGCGGATAACGCGTCCAGGAATGCGATTTCCGTGAGGATGGAATTTCATTCCCATGAAGAAAACCACCGACACACTCGCTTCCCCCGTTGACGAAGCCAAACGGCGCTGGGAAGAAGGTACGCTGAAGTCGACGCAGTCGCGCTTGCCGGAGGGGCAAGGTCCATTTTCCACCGTCTCCATGCGCCCGGTGGAGCGTCTTTACACTCCCTCGGAACTTGCCGATTTCGATTACGAACGGGATTTGAATTTTCCCGGCCAAGCTCCGTTTACGCGAGGGATTCACGCCACCGGTTATCGAGGAAAACTTTGGACGATGCGCCAGTTCGCGGGCTTTGGAACGCCCGAACAGACCAACGAGCGCTTCAAGTATTTGCTGGCGCAAGGACAGACCGGGCTTTCCGTGGCCTTCGATTTGCCCACGCTGATGGGCTATGACGCCGATCATCCGGTGAGCGAAGGCGAGGTCGGCAAATGCGGCGTGGCCATCTCCTCGCTCGCCGACATGGAAACCCTCTTCGACGGAATCCCGTTGGGGGAAGTCACGACCTCCATGACCATCAACGCGCCGGCGCACGTCATCTTCGCGATGTACTTGGCGGTGGCGAAAAAGCAGGGCGCGTCCTGGAAAAAAATTTCCGGCACCATTCAAAATGACATTCTGAAGGAGTACATCGCGCAGAAGGAATGGATCTATCCGCCCCGCCCATCGATGCGGCTCATCACCGACGGCTTCAAGTTCTGCGCCGAGGAAGTTCCCCGGTGGAATTCCATTTCCATTTCCGGCTATCACATCCGCGAAGCCGGGGCCACGGCCGCGCAAGAGCTGGCGTTTACGTTGCGCGACGGCATCGAATACGTGCAGGCGGGAATCGACGCCGGCTTGGACGTTGATGAATTTGCGCCGCGCCTCTCTTTCTTTTTTAACGCTCACAACGATTTCTTTGAAGAGATCGCCAAATTCCGCGCGGCTCGCAAAATCTGGTATGACACCATGAAAGAGCGCTTCAAGGCGAAGGACCCGCGATCCCTCCTGATGCGCACGCACGCGCAAACCGCCGGCGTTTCCTTGACGGCGCAACAGCCTTACAACAACGTCGTCCGCGTGGCCCTCCAAGCGCTCGCCGCGGTGTTGGGCGGAACGCAGTCGCTGCACACGAACTCTCTGGATGAAACGCTGGCCCTGCCCTCCGAACAGGCCGTCACCATCGCCTTGCGGACGCAGCAGATCATCGCCCACGAATCCGGTGTGGTCAACACCATCGATCCGCTGGGCGGCTCTTATTTTGTGGAACGACTGACGCTCGATCTGGAGGAGGAATGCTACGATTACTTTGAGAAGATCGACGCCATGGGAGGCATGGTGGCCGCCATCGAGCGCGGCTATCCACAGCGGGAGATCCAAGAGAGCGCCTATCAATTCCAAAAAGCCGTGGAACGGAAGGAAAAAGTCATCGTCGGCGTCAATGAATTCGTGGCCGAGAACGATCCGCCCATCGACGTCCTATATATCGATCATACCGTTGCCGACCAACAATTTGAGAAACTCAAGAAGCTGCGGGCCCATCGCGACAACGCCGCGGTGGCGCGAACGCTGAAGGCGCTCAAGACCGCCGCTCAAGGCAACGAGAACCTAATGCCCCGCTTGGTGGACTGCGTGGAGGCTTACGCCACGCTAGGCGAAATCCGTGAAGAGCTTAAAACCGTCTTCGGCGTTTACGAAGAACCACAGTTTTAATTGAGCGTGCGGTTCAGGCCTCAAGTTCAAAGTTCTGACCTCAGACCCATCTCTGAGGAGATAGGGTCCACGCTCCTCGTATGTTTCCGATTTTGTGTTACCAATTTGTCAGCAGGAGAAAAGGAGGGAGAAAAATGATTGGACGATTGAAGCTGTTGGTGGTTTTGCTGGGATTGTTCGCGGTGGCGGGAGCAACATTCGCAGCGCCTGCCGATGCCGTGACTCGGAAACGCGTTGCCATCATGAACTTTGACTTTGGAACGGTGCAGCAATGGTGGTCCGGGAACTGGGACATCGGCAAAGGTATTTCCGATATGCTGGTGACCAAGTTGGTGAAGGACGGCACCTATTCCGTGGTCGAGCGGAAGATGTTGGATCAGATCATGGCCGAGCAGAACTTCTCAAACAGTGATCGAGCCAACCCGTTGACCGCGGCCAAGATTGGAAAAATTCTTGGCGTCAACGCCATCATCGTGGGCAGCATCACGCAGTTTGGCTTTGATGACAAGAGCTTCAAGCTCGGAGGCGGTGGCGGCAGTTGGGGCGGCTTCGGGCTGGGGCGCATCGGCAAGAAAAGCATGAAAGCGGAGGTCGCCATCGACGCCCGGATGGTGGATACCTCCACCGCTGAAATTCTCGCGGTGGCGCAAGGACAAGGTGAATCCAAGCGGGGCGGTTTCTCGTTGGGTGGCGGCGGCGGCAGCGGCAGCGGATGGGGCGCCGGCGGCATCGACATGGGCAGCAGCAATTTTCAAGAAACGATTTTGGGAGAGGCCACTCGATCCGCCGTGGATGGGGTCGCGTCGGAATTGATCGCCTCCGCGGATAAGATCTCGACCACCAAGATCGAAATCAACGGCGTCGTCGCCGACGTGCAGGGAAACACGGTGATCCTCAACGTCGGCAGCAACAGCGGCGTTAAGGTCGGCGACACTTACAAAGTTGAGCGGGCCACTCGAACCGTTAAAGATCCGGTGACAGGAAAAGTTCTCCGCCAGGTTACCAGCTTGATTGCCACCGTCAAAATTACCGAGGTGGAAGCGGGATCCAGCACCGGAACGGTCTCGGGAGGCGCGGTCAAGATTGGCGACGTCGTCAGGAGCATTACTCCGTAATGTCGATGTTCGGCTTGCGGCGTTCCCTTCTTCCCCGTGACAAGTAGGGCCGGCGCCGAGCTGCTCAAACCTTCCAAAGGGTTGGATGTGCCGTTGGCATCCGACCCTTTCTTTTATCCGGACCTCTTGGAAATCTGAGCGCGAGAGATCAAACACACTTGTGTTACAATGGCCGTTCATCGAAGGTCGTCATGATCGGCGAAAATTTTTCATAGCTCAGAGATGCGAGTTGTTTATGGTGGCAAACGAAGAGAAGATCCGCGTGTTGGTTGCAAAACCCGGCTTAGACGGCCATGATCGCGGGGCCAAAGTGGTGGCCCGGGCATTGCGCGACGCCGGCATGGAAGTCATTTACACCGGGCTGCGGCAGACCCCGGAACAAATCGTGAACGCGGCTTTGCAAGAAGATGTGGACGCCATCGGCCTCTCGATCCTCTCGGGGGCTCACAACACCATCGTCCCCCGCGTCATGGAGCTTCTCAAGTCGAAGAACATGGACGACGTTTTGGTGATGGTGGGCGGAATCATTCCCGATCAGGACGTCTCTCAGTTGAAATCCATCGGCGTCAGCGAAGTTTTTCTTCCCGGGACTTCGACGGAAGACACCGTCAAGTTCATCCGGCAAAATGTGAAGCGCCACCACAACTGAAGAAGAATTATTTGCCCGGCTGGACCGTTGAGTTGGACGGACTCTCCGGCAGCCTTGGACGTATCGTTGGCATGACAGGCTGAGGTAATTTTGCCAAAGACCAAATTTCAGCTCCCCCATTTCAAACATCTTGCGGCGCTCGTACTCGTCGTTTCGCTTTCCCTCCTCATTTTTCCGCAAGACACCAAGCTGACCCCGAAGGAGGAAGCGGATGTTCTTGCCAAGGCAGATTCCATGCTTCACGAGCTTGAGACGATTCGCCATGCGCCTCCTCCGCGCCCGTTTCGGAAAGTATTTCGTACGCGCGAGCAAGTTCGGGACCTGCTCCTCAAATACGGTCGTGAGGAGAAGAATCAGCGGACGCTGGAAGCCGAGCGCAAAACCATGATTGAATTTGGTCTCATCCCCAAGGATTTTCCATTCGAGGATTTTGCGGTCAAGCTGCTCACGGAACAGATTGCCGGGTTCTATGACTATCGCACTCACGAACTCAATTTACTCGACTCCACGCCGGAGAATCTCCAGATTCCTGTTCTGGCTCACGAGTTGACTCACGCCCTCCAGGATCAGCAGTTCAATTTGAAGACTTTCAGCGATGCGGCGCCGCATAACGATGATCTCAGCGAGGCCCGCGAGTCACTCGTGGAAGGCGACGCCACAGCGATGATGACCGACTATCTCCTGCGTCAATTCGGACGCAATCTCAAAACGTTGGGCATCGACGTGCGACAGATCATCGAAAAGGGCGATCAAGTTCCGGCTGCCGGCATGAAGGTTTATCAAGAAGCCCCACGCGCCATCAAAACCGAATTGGCGGCCCCTTACGTCTACGGAACCTCGTTCATTCAATTTTTCCTCCGCGACAATGATTGGCCGCAAATCAATTCGCTCTACATGGATCCGCCCAAATCCATGGAGCAGATCATGCATCCGGAAAAGTACTTCGATCACCGCGACGATCCGGTGCCGGTGACCTTGCCGCCGATGCCCTCGGCTTTTCTCAAGCAGTGGAAGATTGTCGACACCAATGTCCTGGGCGAATTGGGCGTGAAAATTGTGCTGCAACAATTTCTCAACCAAGACAACACCAAGATCGCCAGCGAAGGTTGGGGAGGCGATCAATATCAGATTTACCAAGACGCCGCGGGACACCTTCTTCTGATGTGGTTCTCCAACTGGGACACGGAGGAAGATGCCGAGCAATTCTTCAACGCCTATCAGGTGTTGCTCGAAAAGAAGTATTCCCACCTCAAAGTCCTGAAGGCGGATGACAAAAAATTCTTTCATTATGATTCCAGTGACGGCGAAATTGGAGTGGAAATGAAAGGCGAGGACGTCGTCGTGATGGAGGGAGTGCCCGCTTCGGATTTTGAAACTCTGCGAGCGCTCCTTTGGCAATCGAAGGAAGAAGCGCCCCAAACGATCAAAGCCAAAGTCACGGTTCCCCAGTCATGATCCAGCCTGCTTCTATTGTGACCGTCTTCGGAAGCCGTTATCCGGCGCCCGGCGATGCGGATTACGAACGCGCTCGAAGGCTCGGCCGCCTGTTGGCGCAAGGTGGATTCTCGGTCTGTACCGGAGGGTACTCCGGCATCATGGAGGCGGTCTCGCGGGGCGCCCGAGAAGCTAACGGACATACGATGGGTGTAACGGTTCAGACTTTTCGAGGGAGCGCCAACGCTTATGTCGTCGAGGAGCAGCGCACGCCGTCGCTCTTTGCGCGCCTTGAAAGACTCATCACACAGGGAAACGCCTACGTCGTTTTCTCCGGTGGAATGGGGACGATAGCGGAGCTCTGCCTGGTATGGAATCTTGTGCAGATGAAGCAACTGGCCTCGCCGGGAGCGCCCATCTTCCTGATTGGAGACCACTGGCAGAAGCTGTTGGAGGATTGGAAATCGACGACTGACATCGCCGCGGAAGATTATCGCTTGCTGACCCTCGTGAAGACGCCGGAGGAAATTGTTCGAAGGCTGACTGGCGAGAGCGCCGCCTGAATCGCCGAGTGGCCTGGGGCCACCCGCCGCGGCGGGCCGCGGCGAAAGCTCATGGTTCCCTCATTGCGACCTCAAAATTCTTCCTGAAAAAGCAAGATTTTGCCGACTTGAGATGCAGAGCAGCGCCCCCTATC